>DAICZO010000226.1 GCA_027311125.1 Acidobacteriaceae bacterium | reverse complement strand
TGACGGCTGGCGTAAACTTAGAGCAGCGGAGGTGGCGAACAGATGGCGGATGCGGAGCGGGTTACGGCGCGGCAGCGGGCTATTCTGACGGCCGTGGTGGAGAGCTATATCGATACAGGAGAGCCGGTGGGCTCGGGTACGGTCGCGGAGGTGATGGCTCGGCGACAGCAGGGTGAAGGTGCTGGGTTGAGCGCAGGTTTAGGTGCAGGGCTAAGTGCGGCGACGATTCGTAATGAGATGGCTGCGCTGGCGGATACCGGGTTGCTGGAACAGCCGCATACTTCGGCGGGACGGGTGCCTACGGCGCGGGCGTTTCGGATGTATGTGGAGGATTTGAGCGGCGGGGCGCATCCGCGGATTGATGCGGCACGGTTGTCGGTGCAGTCACGGCAGCAGATTGACTCCAGCTTCGTGGGTTTGGCGGGGACGCAGGCGTTGTTGCAGCGGACGTCGCATGTGCTGGCGACGCTTTCGAGCGGTGTGGGGGTGGCGATTGCGGCGGCGACCGAGGGCGACATGCTGGAGCATGTGCATTTTTCCCGGCTGGCGGCGCGGCGAGTGCTGGCGGTGGTGGTGACGCGGAGCGGGTTAGTGCGGGATCGGGTGCTGGCGCTGGATCAGGACCTGTCGCTGCGGGAGTTGGAGACGGCGGCTAACTTTTTGAATGAGCACTTTCGCGGTTGGAGTGTGGAGCGGGTGCGTGCGGAGCTGGCGCGGCTGGTAGAGCAGGAGCGCAGTGCGTACCAGATGCTGGTGAATTCGGTGCAGCAGTTGTGGGTGAAGACGGTCCCTGAGAGCGAGATCGCGGCGCAGACGGTGTATGTGGAAGGGGTTGCGAACCTGGTGGGGAGCCAGAGCGGCGGCAGCTACGAAGACCGCGAGCGGCTGCGGGAGGTACTGGCGGCACTGGAGGCGAAGCAGCGACTGGTGGAGCTGTTGAATGCGTACATCGATGCACGACAGGAGAGCGGGCGTGTGGTGTTTGATCTGGAAGAACACGCTCCGGAGATGGCGGGGCTGGTGCTGATTGCGGCTCCGGCACGGATGGCAGGGGAGAGCCGGGGAACGGTGGGAGTGATTGGGCCGAAGCGGATGCACTACGAGAACACGATGAATGCGGTGAGCTACATCGCGAATGTGTTTGACCGGATGCTGCATCCAATGGAATGAGGTTGGGGTTGTGCGGGGCTGGGTTTCGCGGGTGATCTGTGTGTGGGGTGCGATTTTGATTGCTGCACAGGGAGACCGCAGGATGAAAGCGGGACGGAATGACGATTGAAGAGCGATTGGAACGACTATCGCGATGGGCTCGAATGGGCAACAATAGAAAGGGAACCATGAATACAACGAACGAGGAACTGATGCAGGAAGAGATAGTGGCACGCGATGGGCAGGAACCCGAGATGGTGAGTGGGGATGAGTTCCCGCTGGACCCTGTGACCGAGGTGAGTGCCGCCCAGGCGGAGTTGGAGCAGTTGAAGGGCGAGCGGAACCAGTTGCTGGATCGGCTGGCGCGGCTGCAGGCAGAGTTCGACAATGCGCGCAAGCGTGAGGCGAAAGAGCGAGCCGATGCTCGCGACTATACGATCTCCAATGCGGTGGAGCCGTTTTTGGCTGTGATGGACAACTTCCAGTTGGCGCTGAAGGCCGATGGTACGGCGGAGCAGCTTCGGGGTGGTGTGGAGCTGATTCTGAAGCAGATGGAAGAGGCGCTGCGCGGGCTGCAGGTGCAGCCGGTCGAGTCGGTGGGGACGCAGTTCGATCCTCGCATCCACGAGGCACTGGGGAGCATCGAAACCAAGGAGTTTCCTGATCACCAGGTGCTGGAAGAGATCCGGCGGGGCTACCGGATCAAGGACAAATTACTACGTCCGGCGCTGGTGCGGATTGCAGCGAATGCAGACCAGGTTGCGGAGTAGCACAGCTCGCAGATGAATTTAGCAAGCGAAGAGAGATCTTAGAGATATGGCGACGGCGGACGTGACGAAGACTGACTATTACGAGTTGTTGAGTGTTTCGCGGGATGCTTCCGAGCAGGAGCTGAAGACGGCTTACCGCAAGGTGGCGATGCAGTATCACCCTTACCGCAATCCGGATAATCCGGAGGCGGAGGAGATGTTCAAGGCGTGCAGCGAGGCGTACCAGGTGCTGAGCGATGCGGACAAGCGCGCGGCGTATGACCGCTATGGTCATGCTGCGTTCACCGGTGGAGCAGGTGGCGGCGGCAATCCGTTTGCGGGCGGTGGCTTTGGCGGCAGCGCGCAGGGCTTCAACGGTCAGGACCTGGGGGACATCTTCGGGGATTTGTTTGGCGAGATGTTCAACATGGGCGGCGGCGGCGGACGCAAAGCTTCGCGGGTGCAGCGTGGACGCGATCTGCGCTATGACCTGACGCTGGCGTTTGAAGAAGCAGTCTTCGGCGTGGAGAAAGAGATCACGATTCGACGCATGGAGACGTGCGTGGACTGCAAGGGCAGCGGGGCGGCGAAGGGCAAGGCTCCAGTAACGTGCACGCAATGCGGTGGGCGTGGCCAGCAGCGCTTCCAGCAAGGTTTCTTTTCCGTGGCGCGGGCGTGCTCGGTGTGCGGCGGTACGGGCACATTGATCGTCGATCCGTGTGTGACCTGCAAGGGACAGACGGTGGTACAGCAGGAGCACAGCATCCTAGTGAAGGTGCCTGCGGGAGTCGAGCAGGATACGCGCATTCGTTACCAGGGTGAAGGCGAGGCTGGGAAGTTTGCCGGACCAGCGGGTGATCTGTACGTTGTGCTGAACGTGAAGGCGCACAAGTTCTTTGAACGCGATGGAGACGACCTGCATTGCGTGATGCCGATCTCGTTTCCGCAGGCTGCGCTGGGGACGGAGTTGGAGATTCAGACACTGGAAGGACCGGCGACGATCAAGATTCCGGAAGGGACCCAGAGCGGCAAGGAGTTCAAACTGCGCAGCAAGGGTGTGCCACATCTTAATTCGAGCGGCAAGGGCGACCTGATTGTAGAGATACGGGTGCAGACCCCGAACAAGCTGACGAAGACGCAGAAGGAGTTACTGCGGCAGTTGAGCGAGACGATGATTGTTGAGAACACGCCGACCTCGCGTGGACTGTTTGAGAAGGTAAAGGATATGTTCAGCTAAGGTGTCTGTATGGTGTGCTTCATGCCCGGACTGGTGTCCGGGCATGACTGTTTGTGAGCTACTTTGATCACTTTTTCCGATGGACGCGATGTGGGGTGCGGAGATGAAAAAGGTTGCTTGTGGGCTATGAATTTATCTGCACTATCTACGCGCAAAGTATTGCGTGCCGATAGGAAGTAATTGTGCTTGTTCTTGTTACATGTTCAATATTGCTCAGTAAAATCAATACGAACTATATTTCGCTGCTTGGTACTGCGAAACGGCAACCATGTGCATCAGAGCTAGAAGTGGTTACAAATCAGTTGACCACTCCGGAGTTTCAACTATGTATTTGCCAAAGTTTGTTGCCGTCCTCGCCCTGGGTTTTGTCCCGTTCGCCGCCCATGCTTCTACCATCAGTCCCTTCAGCGGTCAGTTCTCCATTACCGGATCGTCGATCGCGGATAACGGTTCCAGCTTGACCTTCACGCCCAGCACGATCGTAGTTGGTGCTGCCAACACTATTTCGGGTAGCTTCCTTAATCTGCTTACTGCTGGCGAGAGTGGCACGATTACTTCCCCTATCAACTACATGACGTACAACACGATGAACCCGGCACAGATTGTGTTTGGCAACGGCGCGGTGGATTTCACGATTGCCAGCCTGACCGAAGTGACGAGCGCCAGCAATACGCCTAACTTCGCTATCTTTACCGGCACGGGCATGCTGACCAGCACGACTGCTGGCTACGCGGCGACTCCCGCGACCCTTACGTTCTCGACGCAGGGCAACGGCGACACGACGTTCTCGGCCACGGTTGACACCATCTCTGCCGTTCCCGAGCCTTCGACGCTCGCCATGCTGGGTACCGGTTTGGTCGGGATTGCTGGCATTGCCAAGCGTCGCTTCCTCGCCTAAGCAACAGCATCATCTGCGGCATTTCGTTTTCTTACATGAAAGAGAAGGGGAGAAGTCTTCCTCGTCTCTTTCATTTTTGTTTATGGTGGACTCCTTGGGCGCATGTCACCAAATAGGCTGAATCCGCAGGGAAAAGAGTAAAAGAGCAGTTGGATTGGCTCGAATTGTGGCATTACGACTTTGGCATCTCACATGCAGCGGATGTGCTTCCAGTGGGTGGCCCCGATTTCTTTTGGATTCATCAAGATACCGATGTTGTTTTTTGAGCTATTCGGGGGTAGTACGGTTTGGTTGGGTTCTCCGTCTAATGTTCAGGTCATGTCGCTCAGGATTAACACATATCCTCTGCCACGGTGATAAAGTGATGTACAGTCTGGTTTGAATCAATAAATTGATCGAATTCTGTCAGGTTCTGGTATTGAACCTATGGAGCAATTTGTCGAATAGCAGTCCAACTCGATTTCTCTCCCGCGCGACCATGTGCCTGCTCGTCGGTCTGGCGGTTGCGGTATTTTGTTGGGGATTGCAGTACAAGTTGTCGTTGTACAAGGCGCCCGACCGGGTAAATGCCGTGTCGTTGACGGCCAAGTTGTCGGATCGCGAGTCGGAGGGCATGGTGGTTGCCCTGGTGAAAGCTCCGATAGCTCCAGCCATGATCTCTGCTGAGTTTGCATTGGTGTTCGCCCTACTGACATTGACTTTGGCAAATGCTTGCAACATGGAGTCGTGGAGCGTTGCGACTGAACTTGCGTCCAGCATCAGGCCGCACCGGGGTCTGCCGGTGTTCTCCGTAAGGCCTCCCCCTAGCATCCGCTAGATCCCTTTTTCCCTAACGAACAATAAAGTTGTTGAACCTCGTGGATGTCTTTTTGGGCACCACCAAATCTCATGTATGGGCACGATCCACGCAGATGGGTACGGGCACTCAGGACAGGTGAGTCGATGATGCGGAAGCGTTCGTTTTTGGTTGTTGTTTGTGTGGTCTTGGCGTTGGCGGTCTATTTGGTTGTTCATCATGGGGGCAAGCCGGAGGCGGCGAAGATTGCCAGCGCATCCGTGGTCTCGGTGACGCGTGCGAATTTGACCAGTAGCTTGATCGTCGCGGGACAGTTCCAGCCGTATCAGGATGTGGATCTGCATGCGAAGGTCTCGGGGTACATCCGGAAGATTTCAGTAGATATTGGCGACCGCGTTCACAAGGGTGAAGTGCTGGCTGTCCTCGAGGTGCCGGAACTGCAGGACCAGGTGCAGGGTGCGCAGGCTGAGGTTCGTCATAGTGAGTCTCAGATTGGCAAGGCGCAGAGCGAAGTGGTGAGTGCTGAGTCGACCCATGCAGCGCTGCATGCCGCCTATACACGACTGGAGCAGGCAGCCAAGCAGCAACCGGGCTTGATTGCGGAGCAGGAGCTGGATGATGCTCGCGCGAAGGATCTCGAGTCGCAGGCCCAGATCGATGTAGCGAAGGCTGCGCTGGAGGCATCGCGGCAACAGTTGGGCGTGTCGCAGGCCAATAGCAATCGGTACAAGACGTTGTCTGATTACACCTACATTATCGCGCCGTACACCGGAGTGGTGACGATGCGGTATGCAGATACCGGATCGTTGATTCAGGCAGGTACGTCGTCGAACACACAGTCCATGCCTGTGGTACGTCTGGCGCAGAGCGACCTGCTGCGCCTGCGTATGCCAGTGCCTGAGACGGATGTTCCGTACATCACGGAGGGCGGTCTGGTCCGTGTGCATGTGCAGGCGACGGGCAAGGATTTTACGGGGAGGATCGTTCGCTTTAGCCGCGATCTGAACAGCACGACGCGCACGATGATTACGGAAGTCGATGTTGAGAATCCGGACCTGGTGCTGAGCCCGGGCATGTATGCCGAGACCAGCATTGCGCTGCAGCACAAAGACAACACGTTGTCGATTCCGACACAGGCCGTGGTGGAGAGCGGCGACCAGAAGTATGTGCTGGTGGTGAACAAGCAGAATCGTGTGGAGAAGCGGACGGTTACGGTGGGGATCCAGACGGCGAACCGCAGCGAGATTACGAGTGGTCTGAATGAAGGGGA
>DAICZO010000221.1 GCA_027311125.1 Acidobacteriaceae bacterium | reverse complement strand
CAACACTACGGCGTCCCAGTTGGCGCACTTCCGCAACGACCTGCTCAATTTCGGTACTGGTGCGCGCCAATACGGCCACATCGCAACCGGCCGCCGCCAGCTTCAGCGCGGTAGCGCGCCCGATGCCACGCCCGCCACCAGTGACGAGGGCGACCTTCCCCCGCAATTCCATCCCTGCTCCTGCGCGGCTGTCGACTGTATCAATATAGTCCGAGAATGTCTGTAAAATCCTCGAGCAGATAAGCAAAGGGTCATCGCCTCCTGAGTAAGCTGGAAATGAGAAATCCTTCAAGGAGAAAACGATGACCCAGATCCAGCTTACCTTAGAGAGTGAAACTCTTGCGGATTTGTTCAGCGGCGATCGAGGCTTAGCCCCCCTATTGGAGCAGGCGTTGAACCAACTCCTCAAAGCCCAGGCGACCGAGCAGCTGCATGCCTTGCCGTACGAGCGGAGCGAAGGAAGGCAAGGCATGCGCAACGGCTACAAACCGCGTCAACTCACCACACGCGTCGGGACTATATCGCTGCAAGTCCCCCAATTTCGCGATGGGACCTTCTCGACCGAACTCTTTGCGCGCTATCAACGAAGCGAACAAGCCTTGGTGCTCGCGATGATGGAAATGGTCATCGGGGGGGTCTCCACCCGAAAAATTGCCAAGATCACCGAGGAACTCTGTGGCAAGGAGTTCAGCAAATCGACCGTCTCAGATCTCTGCAAGCAGCTGGATCCGGCAGTGAACGCCTGGAATGAACGACGCTGAGACCAGACCTCCTACCCCTTTCTGCTCGTCGATGCCCTCTATACGAAAGTGCGTGAAGACGGCCACGTTCGTTCCATCGCCATCTTGCTCGCCACTGGTATCAATGCTGTCGGTCAGCGGGAAATCCTCGGGATCCAGCTGGGGGATAGTGAATCGACGCAGACCTGGACCTCCTTTTTTGCCTGGCTCAAACAGCGTGGCTTGCAGGGCGTCGATCTCGTCGTGTCCGACCACCATGGTGGCCTCGTCGCTGCCGTGGCCGCCCAATTCCAAGGTGCCAGCTGGCAACGATGCCAGGTCCACTTCATGCGCAATATCCTCGATGCCGCTCCCAAAGCCCTCCAAGAGGACCTCCATGGGCGAGTACGCGCTGTTTTCGATGCCCCCGATGTCCCCACCGCACGCACCCTCCTTCAGGTCGTCCTCACGGACTTTGCCCCCAAGGCCCCCAAAGCCATGCAGACGCTCGAGGCTGGATTCGACGATGCGATTGCGATTCTCGCCTTTCCCTTCCCCTTACGCAAGCGCCTGCGCACCACCAATGCCGTGGAACGCCTGAATGAAGAGATTCGCCGTCGTGAACGCGTCATTCGCATTTTCCCCAATCGGGCGGCCATTGTGCGTCTCGTCGGCGCTCTCCTCATGGAGCAGGATGAGGTCTGGTCAACCGGGCGACACTACTTGCCGATGGAGGTATACTGGAACTGGAAGGCTGATACGGCTCAGCAGCCGACTCCCCTACCGCTTTCCCTGTAGTTCGTTCACCAATCCAGCGACCTTTGGAGACATTTTACAGAACTTTTCGGACTCTATCTCGGCCAGTCAATCCTGAATGAGATCTCACGATAGTTTCAACCCGCACATATGAGAAATCCTCGGGAATACCTATAGTGGAAATGACACCGACTGAGGAAACATCGATTCCCACATGCCTCGCGAGCGAGATATTCTGCGCCAAATGGCGAAAGGGTTGTAGAACAATGATATCGCCGAAACCCTGCATCTTGCACTATATGCCGTGGCGGAATACCCAGCACTTCCTAGAGATGCTTTGTGTCAATACCAAACTTAAAGCAGTTCTGGTAACACCTCGAACTGGGCTATTGTAACGTGTGACACCAAATATAGATTGATCCCCGCCAGGATGCGTATTGTTCCGGATGGGTGGGCGCGGATATGCTTGAGGTAGTCACTGCTGGTTGGTATCAGTATCATGGCCGCCGAATGTGACGCCCCATCGTCACATGCAATAAATGGAAGACTGGATCATCATCGGGATACCTGATCCCCGGCAAACTAC
>DAICZO010000220.1 GCA_027311125.1 Acidobacteriaceae bacterium | reverse complement strand
GGTGTGGTCTCGACCTCGTGGAAGGGGGTGGAACGAAGTAGTCCGTTGGCGATGCGCTTGTAGGGCCGGTGCATGACGGAGGGGCGGATACGGTAGGTCCAGGTGCGGCGATTGAGCAGGCGCGGCATGGTGAAGGGGCTGCCGCTGAGCTGCTCGGTGTAGAGGCCGAGCGGAGCCTTTTGCGGGGCGTTCTGGCCGACGGGCAGAGCACCGGGGATGGCCTCGGTGGCGAACTCGTTGCCGAAGCCGGTGAAGTACTGGAGCGGGGAGTGATTGGACGGCATGGATACCCTCATTGCAAAACATTTTGGCCGCACGGAGCGGAGGCATCCTGCGGACGAGATAGCTTAGCTGAAATGAGGTGTGCTGTGCTTAGTCGGAGTCGTTGGGGTTGCCGAAGGGGAGGAGATCGAGGCGGTCGTCGTGCTCCGGGGCGGAGACGGGAGAGGCGATGACGACGGTTTTGGCGTTGAGGAACTCGCGCATGCCGGCGGCGGAGAGTTCGCGGCCGTAGCCGGAGAGCTTGATGCCACCGAAGGGGAGACGAGGATCGCTGGCGACCATGGCGTTGAGGAAGACGCCGCCGCATTGGAGTTCGGTGACGAGGCGCTGCTGCTCGGAAGGGTTGCGGGTCCAGGCGGAGGCGGCGAGGCCGAAGGGGGTGTCGTTGGCGAGCTGGATGGCGCCGTTGAGATCGTGGACGCGGAAGAGCATGGCGACGGGTCCGAAGAGTTCTTCGCGGTAGACGGGGCAGGAGCGAGGGACGCCAGCGAGGACGGTGGGCTCGAAGTAGAAGCCCTGGCCGAGCATGGGTTCGCCCCCTGTGAGGAGACGAGCCCCGGCGGCGACGGCGGCTTTGACCTGAGCCTCGAGATCCTGGACGATACGTTTGGTGGCGAGCGGGCCGATGTCGGTCGAGTCCTTCATGGGGTCGCCGATGCGGACAGCCTCCATGCCGGCGACGAACTTTGCTTCGAAGGCGTCGTAGATCTCGTCGGCGATGATGAAGCGCTTGGCGGCGATGCAGGACTGTCCGCTGTTGACGCAGCGGGCACGGACGGCGGTTTCGACGGCTTCGTCGAGGTCTGCGGAGGGCATGACGATGAAGGGGTCGCTGCCGCCGAGTTCGAGCACGGATTTTTTGATGAGCCAGCCTGCCTGGGCGGCGATGGCGCGACCCGCGGCTTCGCTACCGGTGACGGTGACGGCGGCGATGCGCTCATCGCCAAGGACGGCTTCGACCTGGTTGGCTTCGATGAGCAGGGACTGAAAGGTGCCGCGGGGGAAGCCGGCGCGGCGAACCAGCGACTCGATGGCGAGCGAGCACTGGGGGACGTTGGAGGAGTGCTTGAGCAGGCCGACGTTGCCGGCCATGAGCGCGGGTGCGAGGAAGCGGAAGACCTGCCAGAAGGGGAAGTTCCAGGGCATGACGGCGAGGATGACGCCGAGAGGGTCCCAGCGGACGTAGCTGTGGTTGGTGTCGGTGGCGATGGCCTCGGAGGCGAGGATGCGGGCGGCGTTATCGGCGTAGTAGCGGCAGGCGGCGGCGCATTTGAGTACTTCGAGGCGGGCGGCGTGGAGGGGCTTGCCCATCTCCTGGGTGATGGTGGTGGCGAGGTCTTCGGTCTCGTGCTCGAGCATGGCGGCGAGCTTGCGCATGCAGAGGGCGCGATGGCCGAGGGGCACGGTGGCATAGTCGCGAAAGGCCTGGTCGGCGAGAGCGATCTTCTGGCGGACGACGTCGTCGGTCAACGGCTCGAAGCGGCGGAGCAGGCGGCCATTCGCGGGATTGATCGATTCAATTGCCATGGTTTGTGTAGCTTACTCTGATGCTAGCTTAGCAAGGGTTGCGGCGAGGATGCGGGTGCCGAGAGCGATATCGGCAGGTGCGGCGTACTCGTCGGGGCGGTGGCTAACGCCGTTGCGACAGGGGATGAAGAGCATGGCGATGGGGGCGATGCGGGCCATGAAGAGCGAGTCGTGGTAGGCGCGGCTGACCATTTTTTTGTAGGGTACTGCGGCTTCGTCGCAGACGGACTGCAGGGTGGAGACGATGTGGGGCGAGCACTGCGCGGGGGCGTCGGCGTTGACGAGTTCTTCGGTGATGGTGACGCCGCGGCGGTGGCGGAGGTCTTCGCAGTCGGCGCGCACGGCTTGCATGACGCGTTCGCGGCGGTCGGGATCGGTGTCGCGGATGTCGAGCTGCAGGGTGACGCGGCTGGGGACGCTGTTGACGGCTCCGGGATGGACGTCGCAGGTGCCCACGGTGGCTACGGTGTCGATGGCTCCGGTGGCGAGGGTGTGGCGTTCGATGGCGAGGATGAGCTCGGCTGCGGCGCAGAGGGCGTCTTTGCGGTCGGGCATCAGGAGCGCGCCAGCGTGGCCGCCGAAGCCGGTGATGGTGAAGCGGTATCCGGCGGGTGCGGCGATGCTGGTGACGATGCCGAGAGGGAGGTGTTCGCGTTCGAGCAGGGGACCCTGTTCGATATGCAGCTCGACCCAGGCGTGGTAGTGGCCGGGATACAGGCGGACGGAGGCGAGCTCTCCGGTGAAGCCAGCGGTGGTGCGGAGGGTGGCGAGAGAGTGGCCTTCGTGGTCCTGAAGAGCGTCGGCGCGGAGGGGATCGAGCGTACCGGCGATGAGGCGGCTGCCGAGGCAACCGATGCCAAAGCGAGTGGGCTCCTCCGAGGTGAGCAGAACCAGCTCGATGGAGCGGCGGGGCTGCAGGCCGCTGTGCTTGAGGGCGCGCATGGCTTCGAGTCCACCGAGTACGCCCACGGTGCCGTCGTACATGCCGGCGTGGGGGATGGCGTCGATGTGGGAGCCGGTGGCGACGGCGGGTAGCTCCGGCTGGCTGCCTGCCCAGCGAAAGAAGGTGTTGCCGACGGCGTCTTCGCGGATGGTGAAGCCTTCTGCGGCGGCGAGGGCTTTGAGCCAGGCGCGGGCACGGACGTCGTCGGGAGAGAAGACGACGCGGGTGACGGAGGTGCCGTTGGCGACCGGCTCGGCCGTGGTGAAGGTGGCGAGGGCGGCGAGTTCCTGGTGCAGGCGGGCTTCGTCGATGCGGATCTGCATGGTCTACTCCTGCGGGGTCTTGGTACGGTTAGCCGAGGGGGTGGCGGTTCCAGTCCTTGTAGATAAGGTACTTTGCGGGCTGCTTGCCGAGTGCGCCGAACCACTGGGGGCAGTAGGGGGCCATCCAGATGAAGTCGCCGGCGGTGACGGGATACCATGCGTCGCTGAGGCGGTAGATGCCGCCGCCCTGGAGCATGAGCAGGCCGTGCTCCATGACGTGGACTTCGACCATGCTGAGGGCTGCGCCGGGCTGGTAGGTCATGGTGTTGACGGCGAAGTCGAAGGCGGGCTGGTCGGGTAGCAGGCCACGGACTTCGAGGTCGGGGTCGCCCATCAGAGGGGTGGCGGTGATGTCGTCTTCGTGGCCGATGAGGAGCGAGGGTGCGGCGGTGTTGGGGAGCGGCTGGTAGGTCTTCTCGATGACGGCGAGGCGCGTGGAGGCGGTGGCGGTGAGGGTGTGTTCCGCGGCTGCGGGCAGGTAGGCGTAGCTGCCGGGAGTGAGGGACTGGAAGCTGGTGGCGGTGGCCAGATCGGCGCTGCCTTCGATGACGTAGAGGAAACGCTGGGCGGCGGTGGTGGAGATGGAGCCGCCGAGGTGGAGCTCTGCAGTGTATTGCGTGAAGGCCGCACCGGCGACCGGTGAGATGTGTACGATGGCGGCGGCGTTAACCATGCCGGGCAGCACGGTGCGGATGAAGGTATCCGGCGTGTGCAGCAGGTGGTCTCGCTGGTTGGTGCTGCGAGTGTGGCCGAGAGTATGCATGATGGTTCCTATAGTGTATGGCGCAGGTGGGGATGCTGTTGGGCGAGAAGCTGCAGGAAGGCGGTGCCGGTGGCGAGTGCGGCTTCTACATCGTGGGGCAGAACGGCTTCGTCGGGATGATGGCTGATGCCGCCGGGGCTGCGGAGAAACAACATGCAACTGGGAATGGCTTCGGCCAGGACCATGGCATCGTGGCCTGCGCCGCTGACCATTGGCGTGGGCTGAATGCCTACGGATTGAGCGGCGGCCGCGAGCGTCTGGGTGAGCCAGGGCGACATGGGGACGGCGGCCTGGTCCATGGTCTGGCGGGCGACGAACTCCACGCCACGGCGGCTGGCGGAGTGGCTGGCGGCGAGCAGGAGAGCGTTGGCGGCGCTGAGGCGTTGGGCGTCGTCGGCGTGGCGGACGTCGAGGGAGGCGAAGACGTCGCCCGCGATGACGTTGCCGGCACCGGGACGGGTTTCTACGCGGCCAACGGTGGCGACGAGGCCGTCGTGCTCGGATGCGATGCGTTCGACGGCGACGATCCACTCGGCGGCAGCGGCCATGGCATCGTGGCGGAGCCGCATTGGGGTGGTGCCGGCGTGGTTGGCCTTGCCGGTGAAGTGGACGAGGTAGCGGCTCTGCCCGGTGATGGCGGCTACCAGCCCGAGGGGTTGGCGGTCGCTCTCGAGCACGGGCCCCTGCTCGATGTGAAACTCCAGATAGGCGTGTGCACGGGGTGAGAGCGCGGCGGCGGGGATGTTGGCAGGGTCGAAGCCGAAGTCGCGGATGGCTTCGGCGAGGGTCATGCCGTGCGCGTCTTCGAGGCCGAGCATGGCTTTGTCGAGTTTGCCGGTGAGGGCAAGGCTGCCGAGGAAGGGAGTGTTGAAGCGTACGCCTTCTTCTTCGGAGAAGCCGATGACTTCGATCGCGAAGGGAAGCCGGGCGTTGCGGAGTTCCTCGACCAGTGCGAGGCCGAGCACGACGCCGAGCGGGCCGTCGAAGGCTCCGGCGTTGGGCACGGTGTCCAGGTGAGAGGCTATGATGAGGCGGGGTGAGTCGGCGGCGATGCCGGGCCAGAGGCCGCGCAGATTGCCGATGGCATCGATGGAGACGGACATGCCAGCGGACTCCATCCAGCCGCGGAGGAGCGCGTGCACGTCGTGCATGGGCCAGGAGAGGAAGGTGCGGGTGATCTCGCCGGGGACTTCGCTGCAGTCGGCGATCTGACGGCAGCGGTCGAGTACGCGTTGAGCACGATCGGAGTGGGTAACTGTCATGGTCACAAATAGAACGGGGTTATGCCGGGCGGCGGATGCGGGCTTCGATGTAACCGTGGGGCTCGTCGGTGGGGACGAAGATGTGGTTGGGGTTGTCCTGTCCGAAGGCTGAGAGATCAACCAGGAGGCAGTGCTTGTTGGGCATGCCGAGCTCGATTTCGCTGACCTCCGGTACGGCGTTGAGGGTGTCCTCAGCCATGGCGTAGAGGGTTTGTTGGACGGATTTACTGTCGTGATCGGCGAAGGTGCGGAGCATGGTTTCGCGGACGGTGGTGCGGATGGTGTTGAAGTCCAGATCGCTGGAGGAGTAGCTCCACTCGGCTTTGACGGCGGTGCCGAAGAGGCGGTCGCTGGTCTCCTTGAGGGTGGTGAGCGAGTCCTTGATGTAGCCCTCGAAGCCGGAGTTGGCGGTCTTGAGGATGACCAGATCTTCGAGGCCGGAGCGGACCTGGAAGGGGCCGAACTGAGCGCGTTCGACGTGGGTGGTCTGGCGCTCGCCACTGCCGCGCATAAACGATGTGGGGTGGGGCTTGCCATCGATGGTGAGGCGTTTCCAGAGGGTGCTCTCGATGCGGATGGCGGCGGAGCTGACCTGCGGATTGCGGCTGAGCAGGAAGTCGGCGAGTTCTTTGGCGTACTCCTCCATGGAGGTCGCGGTGGAGCTGCGGGCAACGGAGTAGACAGTGTTTTTCATGGTGTCGGTGGCGAGGATTTTGCTGTTGTCGCCGTCGCGGTGTGCGGAGTCGAAGTCACCCTGCAGCAAGACCTGTACGGTCCAGTCGGAGAGGTCGGTGCTGTGCTGGTGGCGCGTGACCTTCATGAGGCGGACGCGGGATTTTCCGTAACGGTTGGCTGCGATTTCGAACATGCGATCAGCTCCCTCGGTAGGTGGTGTAGCCGTTGGCGGTGAGCAGCAGCGGGATGTGGAAGTGCTGGTCGCTGCTGGTGACGAGAAAGACAATTTCGACGAATGGATACAGCCCGTGCACGCCTTGCTGGGCGTAGTACTCGGCGGTGGCGAAGTGGATGCGATAGGTGCCGGGCTGCAGGGGCTGGTCGCGAGGAAGCAGTTGCTGGCAGCGTCCGTCAGCATCGGTACGGTCGGCGTGGATTGGTACCCATTCGCTGCCGATGGTGCGGGCGAGCGTGACGGGCACGTTGGCAGCGGGACGTCCGAGGGCGGTGTCGAGGATGTGGGTTGAGATGCCCATGGTCAAGTGGTCTCCAGCCAGCGTTGCAGGCGCAGTGCGGTGATCTGCCGCTGCTGCTCGGCGGCTTCGAGCAGCTCGGTGGCGTCGTCGTTGCTCATACGGCGTTAGAGGATGGCGAGGATTTCAGTAGCGGTTTTGCCGCTGGCGCAGATCAGGAAGATGCGTCCGAAGCGCTGCTCGTAGCGGAGGTTGGCGGCGCGGAGGTGGAGCTTGATTGCGGCGTCGGCTGCGGCGGCGGTGGCTTGTTCGTGCGTGGAGGATTGGAGCGACTGGGCGGTGGCGTGGGTCTGGGGTTTGGTTTCGCCGATGCGGGGATGGCTGTTGAAGGCTTCCATCCAGTCGGACCGGGGCAGCGCAAGCCAGATGGCGGAGGAGCGGTCGAGCAGTGTTGCTGCGTCTTCGATGGGGCGGGCTGCGGCGAGCTGTGCGGCCCAGGCGGTTGAGCCGCAGCAGGGCAGCACCGTGGTGGCGGCGGTTTCTGGATCGAGCGAGTTCCAGCGGGCAAGCACTTGATTCATCGTAGGTATGGCTAGGATAGCGCGACCTCGCGGCCAGTGGGGATTGGTGCGAAGCTGCCCTGCTGAAAGACCGGGACACCGCGCAGGTAGGTGCCCTGAACGAGTCCGTGGACCGTCTCGCCGAGATAGGGCGAAACGAGGTGGCGGTAGTGGAGGGTTTCGGGAGTGATGGTGAAGGTGGCTTCAGGATCGAAGAGGATGAAGTTGGCGTCGCGGCCGGGGATGAGTGCACCGGCCTGATCGCCGAGGCTGGCGAGTGCGGCGGGGGCACTGCTCATCCAGCGGGCGATGTGGTCGAGGGTGAAGCCGCGCCGGAGGCACTCGGAGTAGACGACGGGCAGCGCGACGGAGAGGCTGGCGATGCCGCCCCAGGCGAGATCGAAGCGGCCGGACTCGGTCTGCTTCATGTGTGGCGGGCAGGGGGAGTGGTCGGTGACGATCATGTCGAGGATGCCGTCGCGGAGGCCCTGCCACAGGGCTTCGCGGTTGTGCTGGCTGCGGATGGGCGGGGCGCACTTCCAGAGGGTGGCTCCGTCGGCGATGTTTTCGGCGGCGAAGTGGAGGTAGTGCGGACAGGTCTCGACGGTGATGGGCAGGCCTCCGGCACGGGCGGCTTGCAGATCGGGCAGGGCCAGCGCGGTGGAGAGATGAACGATATGCAGACGGAAGCGATACTGGCGGCAGAGGCGAATCATCAGGCGGATGGCCTGCAGTTCGGCTTCGTCGGGGCGCGAGGCGAGATAGGTGGCGTAGCTGCGCCAGTCGGCGTTGTGGAGGCTCTGGGTGGCGTGGTAGATGGGCGCGGCGAGTTCGGCGTGGACCAACAGCGGCAGGCCGGTTTGGGCGATGGATGGCAGGGCGGCTTCGAGTTGCTGCTGGTCGATCATGGTGAAGCCGTCGCAGCCGGGATAGATGAGGAAGCATTTAAAGCCGGGGACTCCGGCGGCGGCAAGGGGTAGCAGGTGCTGTTGATTGTCAGCGACGGCACCACCCCAGGAGATCCAGTCGACGAAGCACTCGCCCTGAGCGGAGCGGCGTTTCGCGTTGAGTGCAGCGACGGTGGTGGTCTCGGGCAGGCAGTTGAGCGGCATGTCGACGAGGGTGGTGTAGCCCCCGGCGGCGGCGGCGCGGGTTGCGGTGCGGAAGCCTTCCCACTCAGTGCGGCCTGGCTGGTTGATGTGGACGTGGGAGTCGACGAGGCCGGGGAGGATGGCCGCGTTGCCACAGTCGATGCGCTGGGCGTGGCTGGGAATCTGGTCTGGAGAGCAGACGGCGAGGATGCGCGCGTCGTCGATGAGCAGGGCTCCGGGGCGTGTGCCGTGGGGTGTGACCACTCGATGGGAGAGGAAGGCCTGTGCCATAATCTTGATTATCCGTCACTCACTACTCCAAGCAGCACGATAAGGATGTCGAGCACCATGCAGGGAAACCCTCTCTTTATGCAACAGGCGATCGCGCTGGCGACGGAGAACGTGGTTTCTGGGCGTGGCGGCCCGTTTGGCGCGGTGATTGTGCGGGACAACGCGGTGATTGCGAGCGGTGTGAACCAGGTGACTGCGATCAACGATCCGACCGCGCATGCCGAGGTTATGGCGATTCGCCATGCGTGTGCGGAGCTGAAGACGTTTGAGCTGAAGGGCTGCACGATCTATACCAGTTGTGAGCCCTGCCCGATGTGTCTGTCGGCGATCTACTGGGCGCGGTGCGAGGCGATCTACTTTGGCAATGGCGCCGCAGACGCCGCTGCGGTGGGCTTCGACGATGCCTTTCTGTATGACGAAGTGCAGCGCAGCCACAGTGAGCGGCGCATTCCCACGGTACGGATGATGGCCGAGGAGGCTATCTCCAGTTTCAACGCATGGCGCGAGTACGCCGGCAGAATCGACTACTAAGAGCATGGCAATCAAGAGCAGGCAGCAGGGGAAGAAGGCGGTCGCAACGACCGTAAAGGTGGCGAAGGCTGTCACAGCAGGCAAGTCCGCCGTGGTGAAGGTGGCGATACTGGGCTTTGGCACGGTGGGCAGTTCGGTGGCCGAGGTGCTGGCGGCCTCGAAGTTTCCGGGGATTGAGCTGACGCATATCTTCAATCGCGGGTTTGAACGCAAGCGCAGTTCAGCGGCAGGAAAGCGGGTGCCGGCGTCGGTAGTGTGGACGGACGATATAGCTTTGATTCTCGCGTCGGATGTGGACGTGGTGATTGAGCTGATGGGCGGTCTGAACCCGGTGGAGGGTTGGCTGCGCAAGGCGCTGGCGGCGGGCAAATCCGTAGTGACGGCGAACAAGCAGTTGATCGCGTATCGCGGCGCGGGGCTGGCTCGGCTGGCAGAGCAGCATGGCGTGCAACTGGTGTATGGCGCAGCGGTGGCGGGCGGCGTACCGGTGATTCCGGGGATGCTGCAGGGGCTTTCGGGCGACACGGTTACGCGCCTGAGCGGGATTGTGAATGGCACGTGCAACTACATCTTGAGCCGCATGGAGACAGGTGCGGACTACGCGACGGTGCTGGCGGATGCGCAGCATCTGGGTTATGCCGAGACGGATCCTTCGGCGGATGTGGATGGCTTCGATGCACGAGCCAAGCTGTGTATCCTGTCGCGGATAGCACTGCATGCGGAGCTGGACCCGGATGCGGTGGCGACGCAGAGCATCGCTGCAATTGAGGCGATCGATTTTACCTATGCGAAGGAGCTGGGCTGCACGATCCGTCAGATCTCGCGGGCACAGCTATCCAATGTGAAGGGCGAGGGCACGATCGTGCATGCGCGGGTTGCTCCGATGCTGGTGCCGCTAGCTTCGCCGATTGCATGGTCGCATGTGACGCAGAATATGGTGGTGGTGAGCGGCCGCTTTGGTGGCGACGTGGTGTTCTCTGGCCCTGGCGCGGGCGGGGAGCCGACGGCGGTTGCGGTAGTGTCGGACCTGCTGGCAGTGGCGCAGGGGTGCAGGACGGTACAGTTGCCGGTGCGCAAGCGGGCCGTGACCGGGGAGTTTATGGCTCCGCATTATCTGCGATTTGTGGTGGATGACAAACCGGGAATCGTATCGGCTATCTCTGGTGCGTGGGCGAAGGGGGGAGCGAATATTGATTCGATCCTGCAGCGGCCGGGATATCCGAAGCACCGGTTGCCGTTTGTGGTGACGACGGAGCCTTGCCTGACCTCGACCATTGAGCACGCAGTGGCCTCGATTGCCAGGATGGACTGCATGCTGGAGCGTCCGCTTTGCCTGCAGATGCTGGTAATGGAAGACAAGGAAGACGCCGGCTAGGGAGCGCACAGTTTCTGGCAGAACGCAGCAAGGGCGCACCGTGATGGTGCGCCCTTGTTGTTTGGTGTGGTGGAGCGGATTTAGTACTTGGGCATGGAGGTGTCGATCTTATCGGCCCAGGCGAGGATGCCGCCGGTGAGGTTGGAGACGTTGGTGAAGCCGGCGTTTTTGAGGATGATGGCTGCCTTCTGGCTGCGAGCGCCGGAGCGGCAGTGGACGATGACTTCGCGGTCGCGGTGTGCGGCCAGTTCCGCGACGCGCTTTTCCAGTTCGCCGACGGGGATGAGTGGTGCACCAAGGTTCGCGATGGGATACTCGTGCTGCTCGCGAACGTCGAGGACGAAGATGTCGGCGTTGGCGTCCAGCTTGGATTTGAGAACCTCGACGGTGACCTGCGGGATTCCATCCACGATGGCGGCATCGGCGACGGCCTGGTTTTGCGCG
>DAICZO010000217.1 GCA_027311125.1 Acidobacteriaceae bacterium | reverse complement strand
CAGCGTTGGTTCGCGAGGAACCACCGGGCACTGTATTTTGTTCCGGCGATCGGTTCCCTGCTGGCGGTGCCTCCGGCGCTGCTGTGCTTCTTTGGGCCGATGTGGCTGGGCACGAATGCGTATACGCTGCCGGGGCTGGCGCTGGCGATCTTCTTTATCTTTCTGGGGACGGGGCCGGTGAATGCCGCGACGGTGAATGCGGTGCGTCCGGAGGTGCGGGCGACGGCATTGGCCGGGCAGTTGTTCCTGATCCATGCGCTGGGTGATGCGATTTCGCCGCGGATTATTGGGACGGTGAGCGACCACTCCAACCTGGCGTATGGGCTGGGGTCGACGTTGATCGCGCTGGTGGTGGCGGGGTTGGTCTTCCTGCTGGGAGCGCGGTATGCCCCGGAGGTGAGGGTTGCATTGCCGGTAACGGCGGGTTAACGCGGTGGAGATTTGACGCGGTGAATGGCTCGTCTTCCCTTCCGGGGACGGAAGTGAGAGGCTAAGAGTCGATGTATGTGATGGTTGCTACCGGAGTACGCGTGATTGCCTGGGGAGTTGCGCTGGCGTGGGTGTGGCACGCGATAGCGGCGCTGCTGGGGATGCCGCGCGTTCCGAACCTGCTGCTGCCGCAGTACGATGAACACCCCGAGGGTGAGCCATCGCTGACGGTGATTGTTCCAGCGTGCAACGAGGCGGCGCATATTACTGCGTGTCTTACATCGCTGCTGGAGCAGGACTATGGGAATGTGCAGATCGTGGCGATCAACGACCGCTCGACGGATGCCACGGGCAGCATTATCGACCGGCTGGCGGCAGAACATCCGACGCGGTTGCGGGCGCTGCATATTACGGAGCTTCCACCGGAGTGGCTGGGGAAGACCCATGCGCTGGCGCTGGCGGCGCGGCAGGCACCGACGGATTTTCTGCTGTTTACCGATGCCGATGTGATCTACCGGCGGGACGCGCTGCGGCGTTCGCTGGCGTATGTGGTGAGGAGTGAGGCTGACCACCTGGTGACGGTTCCAACGACGATCATCCATCGTTGGGACGAGGCTGCGGTGCTGGGATTCTTCCAGATCTTCGGGCTGTGGGCTGCGCGACCTTGGAAGATTGCTGACCCCAAGGCGACGCGGGATGCGATTGGTATTGGGGCGTTCAACCTGCTGCGGCGCACGGCCTATCTGCAGATCGGCGGGCTGGAGGGGCAGCGGATGGACATTCTGGAGGACCTGACGCTGGGCCGACGGATCAAGAAGGCTGGGCTGCAGCAGCGGATTGCGTTTGGGCGGGGACTGGTGAGCGTGCACTGGGCTTCGGGTGCGCTGGGGCTGGTGGAGGTGATGACGAAGAACCTGTTCTCGGCGTTTCGCTTCCATGTGTCACTGCTGTTGCTATCGTGCGTGTGGCTGGCGGTGTTTTGCGTGGCACCGGTGACGGGGTTGGCGTTTGGACCCACGCGGTGGCCAGCGCTGCTGACGCTGGCGGCCATAACGCTGGGCTATCGGACGATGAGCCGGAACTCGGGGATCTCCGCGTGGAACGCGGTGCTATCGCCGCTGAGCGCGCTGCTGTTTATGTATACGCTGCTGCGTTCGATGTACTTTACGTTGAAGCAGGGTGGGGTGATGTGGCGAGGCACGTTTTATCCGCTGGCGACGCTGCGTAAGAATGCCGCACCGCTTTGGTAGGTCGGCTGGTATGTGTATCGGTCAATTGAATTGTCAGAGGGTAGCGGGAGTGCTAGGCTGTTGACCATCTACGGAGGCCACCTATGTGCCTGTCGCGCTGGATGATGATGGTGTGCTGCACCTTACTGGCTGGGTCGGGTGCGATAGCCTGCCTGGGGCTTGCGCAAGATAACGGCAAACCACAACCGACTGTACTGTTTCATGATGGTGGTTCGAATGGCCGATTGGAGAGCATCTTTATCCCTCCGATGGCGAATGCGCCGTTTAGCCTGACGCTGGTAACAGAGTGGTCTCGGCCAATGAACGGTGGTGGCACGTTTACGCTGACGAATCAACGGCGTATTGTTCGTGATGGTAAGGGCAGGATCTATCAAGAACGCTGGCTGCTGGTACCGCGAGGGAGCAAGATAGAGTCGCACATGGAGCTGATCCAGATATCGGACCCTACGCTGCATGTCTGGTACAACTGTGACGTGCAGGAGAAGGTGTGCGACAAGCTGGAGTATGAGGGCTCAACGAGTACGATCTACAAGCCAACGCTGAGTGAATCCGGGCCGGTGCGGAGGGGCACTGGATATCTGCGTCATGAAGATCTGGGCGTCAGCAATTCCAATGGAGTAAACACGACCGGATACCGCGACACGATTACGTTTGATACCGGTGTGTTTGGGAACGATCAGCCGATGATCACAACGCGGGAGTTCTGGTACTCGCCGCAGTTGGGGATCAATTTGATCTCGACGCTGGAAGATCCGCAGAATGGGAAGGAAGTGTTTCGAGTGACGAATTTGACCACGTCGGAGCCCGATCCAGCACAGTTTGAGGTGCCTCAGGGGTATCGGGTGATGGATGGCAATGGGGAGAGTTCGGGCAGCGATCACTGAGTGGCCGGGTGGTCGCAGGCTGCCCGAGCCAGTCTGGCACTGCGGCTGGGTGAAGGGATTGCGATGGAGTTAGCTGGTGGCGGAAGGCTTGGATTTTTGCTGGCGGATGGTGTCTGCCAGTAGGACTATAGCTGATACCTGCAGGACGATTTGCAGACCGATTAGAAAGCCACGGAAGAAGTCGAGCGGAAGGTGGATGGAGCCGATAGGCAAGGTCCAGCCGGGATTGATGCCGAGGTGAGGCAGGGCTAGCGACGCTGACATGCAAAACATGCCGATGCTCAACAGGGCTAAACCAGCGGCAGTCTTCTGGGTGGTAGTGAGGGTCTTAATGCTCGCTCCTTGGTTAGGCCGCAGAGATGGTATTACGTGAACAGAAGAAGAGTATCACGCCGAGGGTGACGGCTAGACCTCGACCAGAGCTTGTCCGTAGCGCTTCTCGACGTACTCATCGAGGATGACCTGAAACTCTTCGACGATGCGGTCGCCTTTGAGGGTGGTGAAGAGTTTGCCGTCGACGTAGACGGGGGCCTTGGGCTCCTCGAAAGTACCGGGGAGAGAGATGCCGATGTTGGCGTGCTTGCTTTCGCCGGGTCCGTTGACGATGCATCCCATGACGGCGAGCTTGAGTTCTTCGACGCCGGGGTAGACTTTTTTCCACTCGGGCATGCTCTCGACGAGATAGCTTTGGATGCGCTCGGCGAGCTCCTGGAAGTAGGTGGAGGTGGTGCGTCCACAGCCGGGGCA
>DAICZO010000201.1 GCA_027311125.1 Acidobacteriaceae bacterium | reverse complement strand
CCCCGACCTCTACCCCGGCGACCAGCTCCGCGTCACCGTCAAAATCCGTCACCGCCACACCCCCGCCGCCGCCACCCTCACCTCCGCTGGCCCCGGCCTCGTCCACGCTCGCTTCGACGAGCCCCAGCGCGCCATCACCCCCGGCCAGTCCGCCGTATTTTACCAGCAGGACGAAGTCGTAGGCGGAGGCTGGATCGTCAACCACAGCCTCTAAAGCCCACCCAGCTCCCCACAAATAAAAAGGCCCCCGCCAGCAGGCGAGGGCCTTTCCACATTAACTACCGTCAGGCTAGTTGCCTTCCGGACTCTCCGGCGCCTGCACCTGCCCAATCTGCTGCGCCGTCAACAGGTAGTTGCCCATAGCATCCAGCAGCACATACCCATTCACCTCGACAGCCGTACCCGTTGTTAGTGCAGCAAATCCCGCCGCCGTCATGCCATGGTTGTACTGCGTGTTCGCCTCCGTCACCACGTTCAGTGTCAACGTCGGCAAAGACTTCGGATTTGCCAGCGCGCCAATGCTCGTCAGCGTCAGCCCAAACGTGTACGTCGGAGCCGATCCCTGCGGAGCCCCAGCCAGCACGCCGCCCAGGCCAACCGAGCCCAGCGTCACCTGCTGCGCCGCCACCGTACCCGTGCTGTCCGCCACGCCCGTCACCATCACCGACTGACCCGGAAACAACTCCGCGTTCGTAAACATCGCACTCGTCAAACCAACCTGCTGTGCCTCCTGCGGCAACCCGTACACCGTCGCGCTCGACAAAGCCACGTTGATCGTGCCGGTCATCGGCAGGTTGCTCATCGTCATCATCCCGAACGCCTCGCGCGGAACCATCGTAAAGCCCGTCACCAGACCGCCGCTCTTCGTCACGCTCACAATAATGCCCTTGGCTCCATCTTCGTTCTGCCCTGACATCCCCGTCGTCGACTCAGGCGTAATCGACACCGCCAGAATCGTTCCATCCGGCTGCGTCTGTCCCTGGATCCGAACAATCATGCCCGCCTGAATCGACGCCAGCATCACTCCCGTCGGCAACGCCGTCGAGCTGTTAATCACATACGTAAACTGCCGTCCCGAATCCCCGCACTGCACCGTAATCGCAGTCGGAGTCACGCTCACCACCGAGCCCGTGGCCACCAGATTGCGGTCGCCGCCGTTCTCACTGCTCACCGCCGCCGCCAGCGTCGTAATCGCAGGCGTAAAGCTCAATACACTACCCGTCAGGTCAAACGACTTCGTCAAATCAAACCCGAACTGCAGATGCTGTTCCGTCGTCGCACTCGCCACCGTCAACGCAGGTGTCAAAGCCACCGTCACCGTAGGCGTCGTCAGCGTCGCCGTCCCGGTCGTCGCAACCCCGCTCGCATTCAGATACGTCACCTGCGCCGAAGACACCGTCACCGTCGCCGACGTATAAGTGCCCAGCGCCAGATTCGTCAGCTCAATCGGTTCCTGCACCCCACCCAGGCTCGATAACTCCACCGTCACCGGCTGCGACAGCACCGACACCGTACCCGTCGCGCTTCCCGTTCCCAGCGTAATCGCAGAGATCGTCACCTTCGCCATCAAAATGTTATTCAGCGGCGCATCGCTCACCGTTACCAGCATCGGTGCGGCCGTCGTAGATGCCGCAACCGTGCTCGCGCTGTTCGTCATCGAGGACGAACACCCAATCACTGCACTCAGACTCGCCAATCCGGCCAATCCCAAAAGCACTCCAGCTAACTGCTTGCCTGCCTTCATCGCTGACACTCCTTGTCGTTCAACAACGTTGTCGAATCACCCTCAAATTTGGGGCGGTAGAAACCACGGTTCAATCAAGGCAGGGGGGCAATACAGAAAAGCAATTCAAGAGTCCCGCGCCATCACACAGCACCAAACTCCTGCTCAAAACCATGCCCGCATACAGCGCACGCCCTTTATACGAATCGATTCAAGCAACGTTAGCCGCTCGAAAGACTTTATTTTCAAAGGCTAGCCCCGTACCGGACAACAATCCCTACAACTTTTGGGTGACCGCACCCGTCACCCAGACACAGCAGCCCCGCCGTTACACGCGACCGCCAAATCCCTTCACCCGTCCTACCAGCACATCCAACCCAGCCTTTAGCCCATTCACAATCCCCAGCACCTCCCGGATCGGAACCCGTATCCCATGCTCAATCGTCGCCGCAAGCTCCCCCGTCGTCGTCAACGCCGTACTCACCATCCCATTCACCCGCGCCACCTGCTTCCGCGTCAGATCATTCACCTCGCTCAGCGTCGCATCAATCTCCGTCGCCTGCATCCGAACCAGGTGGCTAGTCTCCACCAGATTCTCCGTAATCACCTTCACCTTCGGCACCGAATCCTGCAGCAACTCCTGGGCGCTGGCCACCACCGGCAGCACCTTCTCGCTCAGGTCGTCCATCATCGCCAGCACCCGCTTCTGGGTCTTCGCTGCACCCGCGGCCATCACCATCACCACAATCGCCTGTGTCAGGCTCCCTAGCGCAACAATCCCGATAAAAATCATCAGCAGCTTCGAGTTCCCTGAAGAGATTGAATCTGCATCCTGCAGCCACATCATTGCCATCCGTGCCGCTTCCATATCCTGTCTCCTCGTCCCTATCCCAAATCCTTCAACGCCCAACCACAAAGTCCCAACGCAGAAATCATAAAGGCCCGGCCTTCCCTCAGGTAGACCGGGCCCATCCAAATACTACTGAAACAGTTACGCGTGGTCGTGTGTCGTCGCAACGTACGCTTCTTTACCAGCGTCAATCGCAGCCGCAACCTTGTCCTGCTGCTCCTGCACCAATCCCTTGCCCTTTTCGACATACTGCGACCACTGCGTCCGCCCGCGATCGTAGTACTCCTTGCCGCGATCAACGTAGTCGCCAACCTGCTGCCGACCCTGTTCCGCCAACTCCGTCGCCCGCTCCTTCGCCTGCTGTGCCAGCACGGCCGCACGCTCCTTCGCATCCAGCGCTCCAGCCACCAGGTCGTCGCGAGTCTCTTTGCCCGACTTCGGCGCATACAACACACCAATCACGGCACCCAGACCCAGACCCGCAAGAAACCATCCCAATCCACCTACACCGTTGTCGTTGTCTGCCATGTCATTCTCCTCGTAAGCTCTTTTGTATGCGGAAAAAACTCCGCCCATTCCAATCAAAATCGGTCGACGCAATCCTGCAACCCAACATCAAACTCGTGTGATGTCATAAGCATACCTCTCGACCAGCATCCCTGTCCCGCAACATCCTGCTTCCATCCCAACCTTTTGCCAGGGAACCAGCCAACACAAAAAACATCACTTATCGGTGGATGCTGATGGCCACCACCGGGTTGCGCGCCGCCTCCCCCATCCCTCTCTGCCAGCCCCGCCATCACTCCACAAAAAGCATCTATTCTGCCTCGCCCTTCGTCCAAAAGCGTAGCCATGCCAATCATCGCTTCCACCC
>DAICZO010000199.1 GCA_027311125.1 Acidobacteriaceae bacterium | reverse complement strand
ATCTTAGAGGCTAAGTTGAGTTTTCAGAAGGCGGATGCATGAGCGATCGATCCTTGCGACATGGCGACGGAAAGAGTCTGGCGAAGGGGCTGCTGGCTGGGTTGATTGGCGGGCTGGTGGCGACGGCGGCGAAGTAGGTGGTGGAGAAGATTTATCCACCACATGCTGCGGGTGTGGCAGAGCCGGAGTCGGTGCTGGCGGAGAAGCTTGTTGGGCATCGGCTGCGGGGGGCGGAAGGGACTGCGGCGACAGCGGCGATCCACTGGGGGTTTGGCGCGCTGGCGGGCGCCGCGTACGGCGGGCTGGCGGAGTACTTCCCTGCTGCGACGGCGAAGGATGGGGCGAGCTTTGGACTGGCGCTGGCGACGCTGACGCAGGAGACGGCGCTGCCGGCGATGGGGCTGGCGGAAGAGGCTGGGGAGCAGACGGTGCGCGAGCAGACGAGCGAGATGACGTCGCATGTGGTGTATGGGTTGATTACGGAGACGGTGCGTCGGCTGGTGCGGCCGCGGTTGGGGTAGATGACGTTTTCTTGAGCGGGGGAGGGCTGCTGGCTGGTGGTGGAGTTGGCGGAGGAGTGGAGCAGCGGGTGTATGGTGGTGGTTCTGGGTGGGATTGAAGTGTTGTAAATTTGCTTGGTCTGAATCTTCACCACACGGAATAGGGCGGGCTACGTCCTGCGCGGGCTACTTATACTCATAAGAGTGGGTCGATTGGTTAGCACGGCAGTGAATATACGCTCACAAGAGGCATTGGACCTTGGTTAAGAAGTCTCGACATGCGGTGGTCGTTGGTGCGGGACCGGGTGGGTTGGCGGCTGCGATGCTGCTGGCGAAGTCCGGAGTGAAGGTAACGGTGGTGGAGAAGCGCGGCCAGGTGGGCGGCCGGACTTCCACACTGGAGCAGGATGGCTTCCGATTCGATGTTGGGCCGACGTTTTTTCTTTATCCGCGGGTGCTGCGGGAGATCTTTGCGGCTGTGGGGTATGACCTGGATGCCGAGGTTCCGATGACTCGGCTGGACCCGCAGTACCGGCTGGTGTTTGGGGCGGGCGGCGAGTTGCTGGCTACGCCGAATGTGGAACGGATGACGAAGGCGATTGCAGCGATTTCGCCGGAGGATGCGGGGCGGTTCCACGAGTTTATTACGCTGAACCGGACCAAGCTGGCCAAGTTTCTGCCGTTTCTGCAGTCTCCGTTTGAGAGCTGGAGAGACCTGGCGAAGCCGGAGATGTTGAAGCTGCTGCCGTTGCTGGCTCCGTGGCGGTCTTTGGATGATGATCTGCAGGCGCACTTCAAGGATGAGCGGATTCGGCTGGGGTTCAGCTTCCAGTCGAAGTACCTGGGGATGAGTCCTTTCCGGTGCCCTAGCCTGTTTTCGATTCTTTCGTTTCTGGAGTATGAGCATGGGGTGTTCCATCCGACGGGTGGTTGTGGCGCGGTGACCAAGGCCATGGCGCGGATCGCCCGCGAGATGGGTGTCGAGATCCTGCTGGATGAGCCGGTGGAGCGGGTGCTGGTGGAGAACGGCAAGGCGATTGGGGTGAAGACACAGAACCACAGCCTGCCGGCCGATGCGGTGGTGGTGAACGCTGACTTTGCCGGGGCGATGAAGCGGTTGGTGCCGAACCATTTGCGGAACAAGTGGACGGATGCGACGCTGGCGAAGAAGGACTACTCCTGCTCGACGTTCACGATGTACCTGGGGATTGAGGGGCGGTATGACGATGTGTCGCACCATACGATTTACCTGGCGGAGAACTATCGCGACAACCTGAAGGATATTGAGGAACGGCATCGGCTGAGCGAGAATCCTTCGTTTTATGTTCAGAATGCGAGTGTGACGGATGCGACGCTGGCGCCGAACGGGCATAGCACGCTGTATGTGCTGCTGCCGGTGACCCATGAATCTGCAAGTGTGGATTGGGCGAAGGAGACGCCGCGGTTTCGCGAACTGGCGCTGGACCAGATGGAAAAGATTGGGATTACGGATGTGCGGCGGCGGATTCGTACGGAGAAGATTATGACTCCGGCGGGTTGGCAGGGGGAGTTTGATCTGTACAAGGGGGCGACGTTCAGCATGGCGCACTCTCTGAAGCAGATGCTGCACCTGCGGCCTCATAACCGGTTTGAAGATATTGACCAGAGGTACCTGGTGGGTGGCGGGACGCATCCGGGGAGCGGTTTGCCGGTGATCTTTGAGTCGGCGCGGATCACGTCGCGGCTGCTGCTGGAAGACCTGCAGATGGAGCCACAGTGGGAGACGGGCGTAGATGGTTCGATGCCGTCGGATGAGTTGGTTGGGGTGGCGTCGTAGCGATGCGGGATGGGGTGATGGATGCCGAGTCCGCGTGTGAGGGGGCGGATCGCGGTAGAGTATCGGGTATGACCCTGCCTGTGACCGACAAGACGGTAGACGAGTCCGCATGGAGTGGGATGGGGTTGGGCCAGACGCGGGCGAGCGATGCGGCGCAACGTGCGTGGGCCGAGGTTGCCCTGACGGAGCGACTGCAGGTGGTGCGGCGTGCGCGGCAGAAGATGGCGGGGATGGCAGCGGCGTTTGCAGCGGCGATACCTGCAGAGCTGGCAAGAACACCGGCGGACACGATGGTTGCAGAGGTGTTGCCACTGCTGGCGGCGGGTGGTTTTCTGGAGCGAGAAGCGGCGAAGATTCTGGCGGTGCGGCGGTTGGGGCGGCGAGGACTTCCCTTTTGGCTGGCGGGTGTGGACAGCGAAGTGCGGAGGGTTGCCCTGGGCAAGGTGTTGGTGATTGGGCCGGCGAACTATCCGCTGTTGCTGCCGGGCGTGCAGACGTGGCAGGCACTGGTGGCGGGCAATGCGGTGGTGTGGAAGCCGGGGTGCGGAGGCAGAGCGGTGGCGGCGTTGTTTGCGCAGGCGATGTACGAGGCGGGACTGCCGCATGAGTTGCTGCGGGTGGCGGAGGAGAGCGTTGCGTCGGGA
>DAICZO010000194.1 GCA_027311125.1 Acidobacteriaceae bacterium | reverse complement strand
CGCGCACGCCGCGTCCGTTCAACGCCGACCGTCCTGCGCGTCCCTACTCGTCGGACCGTCCGGCTCGGCCTTACTCGTCGGACCGCCCGACAGGCTCTGGATACAGCGGCAAGCCCAGCTTTGGTGGCAAGCCCAGCTTTGGCAGCAAGCCCAGCTTCGGCCCGCGTAAATCCTTTGGCTCGTCCGAAGGTGGCTATGCAGGTAAATCTAGCGGCGGCTTCGCTGGCAAGAAGCCGTATGACAAAACCGGTGGCGGCTTTGCCGGCAAGAAGCCATACGGCAAGTTTGCTGCAGGAACCGGCAAGCCTGCTGGAACCTTCGATAAGTTCAAGGGCAACAAGAAGCCCTTCGGCAATCGTCCCCCAGCCCGTAAATATCGACCCGATGAAGGCGCATCCGCAGAATGAGCTACGATCCAAACCAGCCCCACGAAGCAGCCTCGCAGCGTGAAGCCAGCCGTCGCCAGCAGCCGGTGATCGCGATCGATGGCCCGGCTGGCGCAGGCAAAAGTACACTCGCCTCCCATCTGGCCCGGCGCTTCGGGTTCCTGAATCTGGAGACTGGCGCCATGTACCGTGCACTCGCGTTGAAGGCGATCGAGAGCGACTTCGCCTTCGACGACGAGGCTCCGCTTTTGGAGCTTGCCGAGCGTACCCGCATCACACTGGAGCCGCAGTTGGAAGGCAACCGCGTGCTGCTGGATGGCAGTGATGTCTCACGCCGTATCCGCGAGCAGGACGTCACCTCGGCTGCGTCGCAGATCTCCGTCCACCCGCATCTGAGGGCCTGGATGGTGCTGCAGCAGCGCGCATTAGGGGCCCAGGGCGGTGTGGTCATGGAAGGCCGGGATATCGGCACCGCCGTCTTTCCGGATGCCGAGGTCAAAATCTTTCTGGATGCCGCTCCAGAGGTTCGCGGCAACCGCCGTTATCGGCAGGTAGGTCACGCACCCATCGGCCCCCACACCGGCGAGCCTGCAGGTTCAAGTCGACAGGCTCCAGACCCACAGTCGGCCGAGCAACAGCGACTGGCTGAGGAAGCTATCCTGCGCGATCTGAAGGAACGCGATTACCGCGATCGACACCGCGCGGAGTCTCCCCTGCAGCCAGCCGCGGATGCGGTCATTCTGGACTCCACCACCATGACGCTCGAACAGGTGCTGGCCAGGGCGGAAGAGATTGTCAGGGCTCATCTTCCCGCCGAAGTGGCAAAATAGGCAGGTTTGCACTGTAAATGGTGCAATGACAAGGTTTTGTGAATTTTTTCTATAAAAACTTGCCAACTATGCTAACCTTCACACATCGTTTGGAACAGATTGGTTTTCTGCAGCGCTGTAGGTGTACGAACCCCGATTTGGATCTAGCGGCAAATTCAATCGCAATAAGGAAATAATCAACATGGAACAGGGAACAGTGAAGTGGTTTAACGATGCCAAGGGGTTTGGCTTCATCAGCCGTCAGAACGGCGAGGATGTATTTGTTCATTACTCGGCGATCAACTCGAACGGTTTCAAGAGCCTTCAAGAAGGTCAGGCAGTTCAGTTCAACGTGGTCAAGGGACCCAAGGGCTGGCAGGCATCGGACGTACAGCCTCTCTAAGCTGTAACGGCAGTGCCCATACAAGTTTTGCGAGGGGGACGGCTTAGGCTGTCCCCTTGCGCGTTTAAGTCGTCTGCCTGACCGTACCGTTATTACTGCGACGGAGGTGCAGGGTCCTGCTCCTGGACCGTGCTCAGTCCGGGCAGGATGCGGGAGGTCGCTTTGAACTTCCGGTAGCCCGAGTTTTCCACCCGGACATTGCCGTTGAAGTTGAAGAGCAGCAGCATCCGCGCTGCTCCATCGCCCTCAATGTGATTGGGCAACCACACTTCGTCGTTGATCTTTTTTTGTTCCATACCAAAGCTGGTGTTCTGCCGTATATTTACCAGCAATCCACCACCAATTTTGAACGACTTGAGAAAGTGTCCCTGGGCCTTGGAGATGACTTTGTCCTGCTCGTCGATCCACAGCGTTCCCTGTAGATCCCTGACCATATCTTCCGCCTTGTTGCGTGTCTTGGCGTTCGGATCTCCTGCATAATCAACGGCAATGGTGTCTCTGCCGTTCAGTTGGAGACGTCGCGGGTTGGTAAAGTTACCCAGCTCCAGAAAGCGCGAAACGGTGATCTCATCGTTGCCGCGCGGATCGGTCTGCTTGCCTTTGGCATCCTCTTTTTCGCGCTTTTCCCTGGCTTTTGCCACTTCTTTGTCGATGTGGTCGTTCTCTTTCTTCAACTCGTCCGGTGTTAGCTCCTTACCTTCTTTCTTGGTCATCTTGCGGACGGGAACCCCATTGATCCAGAAGACGTCGTACTCCTCTGACGTTGATTTCTTTGGCTTTCCATGTCCATCGGTCTCCTGAAATATCTGGATGGAATGGTAGAGATAGTCCTTTTCCAGGTTTTCCTCGGCACGCTGATGAGCCTCTACCGCACGCATCAAGGTTGGAATATCGGGCAAGGGAGCCGTTGCATCCGCCACAGGGGGTGGGGTTGAGGAGAGCGGCTTCGCAGGAGCACTTGGAGCGACTGTATCCTGCTGTACTGCTTGGGTTTGTGGGCTAAGCCATCGAGTCGCTCCATAACCTGGGCAGGACGTGATAAGCAGCCCAGCGAGCAGACCGATGGCCCAGAGTTTGCGATATCCCGGTGGATTAGGGGCAGCGTGCATGCGTTTCACTCACTATAGATGGTGGTTACGGACGGTGCGTACGATATCCGAGATTTCCTGGGAAGCGTGAGCCACGTGGGTGAGACGGTTCAAGCTGCTGGAAGTAGTGCCCATACGACGAATCGTGAGCGTTGGTCTGACAATACAGAGTGCTGCTGGAGTTTGATATCGAACAAAATAATAGGCTTGGATGCCGTGTTGAAGGGTTTTAAAAGCAATAGTCGCTGAAATTGCAACAATAGGGTAGAGTGTGGTCGTACCAATAAACCAGATGTTCTTGTCGGCTAAATCTGGTTGTGAAGGATTAATTTTTGATGATCAGAACGCTGAAGCTCGGGGAGGCCGACGATGTCGTAGTCGCCCTCCAACCTCTCTCTGTTGGAGAGGTCATCGCGGGCATGAATTTCAAGACCCGATCAGATATACCGGCAGGACATAAAGTTTCTGTGCGGGATATCCCGCCCGGGCAGGCTGTGCGTAAGTTCAACCAGATCATAGGTTTTGCGACTGAGTTGATTGCAGCAGGAGACCACGTCCACACTCACAACCTGGTGACGGGAGAGTTTGAGCGGGATTATGCGATTGGCACAGAATCGCAGGTGATGGAGCCGCTTGATCCGGCTGAGGCGGCCAGTTTTATGGGAATTGTGCGTCCCCATGGGCGCATCGGGACGCGGAATTATGTGGGCATTTTGACGACAGTTAACTGCTCGGCGTCGGTAGCGCGTCGGATTGCTGCGCACTTTACGCCGGAGGTGCTGCGGGCCTATCCGAGGGTGGATGGGGTGGTTGCAATCACGCATGGATCTGGCTGTGGCATGGCCGAGTTTGGAGAGCCGGCAGAACTTCTACGGCGCGTATTTGCCGGCTATGCGCAACATCCTAACTTTGCTTCGGTGTTGTTGCTGGGACTAGGGTGCGAAACGAACCAGATTGACCATTTGATTTCGCTCACGGGTACTCCCAGCAACATCAAGACCAGCACAATTCAGGAAGAGGGTGGGAGCGGCCCGACGATAGCGAAGGGGATCAGCACGGTCTACAGCTTGCTGGAGCAGGCGAATCTGGTGGAACGCAGCAGGGTTTCCGCCGCAAATCTGGTAGTCGGACTACAGTGCGGTGGATCCGATGCATATTCCGGCATTAGTGCGAATCCTGCGCTGGGCTGGGCGGTTGATCTGCTGGTTCGGAATGGTGGGACGGCTATCTTGTCGGAGACACCAGAGATCTATGGCGCTGAGCATCTGCTGACGCGTCGGTCTGCTGACGCAGGGGTTGCGGCGAAGTTGATCGATTGCATCCACTGGTGGGAAAAGTACACAGCTCTGCACAACGGATCGATTGATAACAACCCTCAACCAGGGAACAAGACAGGCGGGTTGACGACGATTCTCGAGAAGTCGTTGGGAGCGATTTCTAAGGCGGGGAGCACGAATCTGGTGGAGGTATATCGTTATGCCGAGCGGATTGAGAAGCGAGGGTTGGTGTTCATGGATTCACCGGGTTTTGATCCGGTCTCTGCGACCGGTCAGGTAGCGAGTGGAGCAAACCTGCTGTGCTTTACGACAGGCCGTGGATCGGTGTTTGGATGCAAGCCGACTCCATCGTTGAAGCTGGCTTCGAACACAACGTTGTATGAGCGACTTTCTGACGATATGGACATCAACTGCGGGACGATTCTTACTGGGGATGAGACGGTACAGGAGGTGGGCGCGCGGATATTTGAGGAGATGCTTGCGGTTGCGTCTGGCCAGCCGACACGGAGTGAAGTGCATGGTTTTGGCGAAGAGGAGTTTCAGCCCTGGATACAGGGTGCCACTTTGTAGGCTGGCAACAAGATGAAGGGAAAGTAATGTGCGAATGCACGCCGAAGGGTCTAGCATAAAGTCTGACGCGAATTTTTGCGTATCGACGTTATAGCGAGGGTGCAATGGCCACGAAGGCAGGGGTAGTTTCCCCATCGGCTCCGATGAGTGAGAGCCACGAACACGAGTCAACTTTTGATATCTTCCGGCGCTGGGGTTATCTGCAGGCATCGCTTGATCCATTGGGTCAGTTTCTGCCACCAGAGCCTTTTCCGACAGCGGCACCAGAAGGGGAGATTGCTGCGCTTGCGCGCAGCTATTACTGTGGGACGATTGCCGCGGAGTTTATGCACATTGCCGATCCTGAACGGCGGCAGTGGCTGCAGGACCAGATGGAGAGAACGCCTGCTGTACCAAACCAGAAGCATATTCTGACGCAGTTGATTCATGCGGATATCTTCGAGCAGGTGATTCAATCGCGGTACCTGGGAACGAAGCGGTTTTCTCTGGAAGGCTTGACGGTGCTGATTCCGTTTCTGGATCGGGTGCTGGAGGTAAGTGCAACTGGCGGAGTAACAAAAGCGATCTTTGCGATGAGCCATCGTGGCCGGCTGAATGTGATGACCAATACCATTGGCCGTTCTGCTGCGGAGATCTTTACCAAATTTGAGGATGTTGATCCGCGCAGCACAATGGGCGGCGGTGATGTGAAGTATCACGTGGGTGCGACCGGAGAGTATCAGTCGCCTGACGGGCATACGATTGCGTTGCATCTGGCTTCGAATCCAAGTCATCTGGAAGCCGTCGATCCGGTAGCGCTGGGACGCACACGTGCCAAACAGGAACGTATCGGCAAAGGTGGTAAAGAGGCAGTGCTGCCGCTGATCATCCATGGAGATGCAGCGTTTGCAGGCCAGGGAATCGTGGCTGAGACGCTGAATATGGCGACGCTGCATGGCTACAACGTGGGCGGCACGATCCACGTGATCGTGAATAATTTGCTGGGATTTACCGCATTACCGGAGGAGTCTAACTCGTCGCGTTTCTCGACCGATATTGCGAAGCGTCTTCCGATCCCGATCTTTCATGTCAACGCCGAGGATCCGGATGCAGTGATTCGCGTGGCAGGGATTGCGGCAGAGTATCGGCAGCGGTTCCATAGCGACATTGTGGTGGATCTGGTGGGATACCGTCGGCATGGACATAGCGAGGTCGATGACCCAACGGTGACGCAGCCGCGTCGCTACGCGATTATCAAGGACCGTGCTCCTCTGTATCAGTTGTATGCGAAGCAGATTGGAGTAGACCCGGCGGCTGAAGTACAGGCGATGCAGCAGGAGTTTTTGGAAGATCAGAAGGCTGCGACGCAAGCTGACCACAAGCCGCGGCTGGCACAGTTGCCGGACTACTGGAGTGCTTATCGTGGCGGAGCTTTGCAGCCAGAGGACGATGTTGCAACGGGCATGTCGGCGGCTGAAGTGGCTAAGCTGGTGAAAGGAATCACGGCTGCTCCAGAGGGTTTCCATGTTCATCCCAAGGTGAAGAAGTTGTTTGAGCAGCGGGATGAGATGGGTGCCGGGATCCGTCCATTTGATTACGGTATGGCTGAGTTGGTGGCGTTTGGTTCTCTGCTCGAGCGTGGCTTGCCGGTGCGGTTGACCGGGCAGGACTCGCAGCGTGGCACGTTCAACCAGCGACACGCAGTGATGGTGGATACGGAGACGGAGTTGCGGTATACGCCACTGGCGCATCTAAGTGCGACGCAGGGCAAGTTTGAGGTGTACAACTCACTGTTGTCTGAGGCAGCCGTGCTTGGATTTGAGTATGGCTACTCCCGAGATTATCCAGAGGCACTGGTGTTGTGGGAGGCGCAGTTCGGCGATTTTGCGAACGGTGCGCAGATTATCATCGATCAGTTTATTGCGGCGAGTGAGGCGAAGTGGGGTCTGCTGTCGGGGCTAGTGATGCTGCTGCCACACGGCTATGAAGGTCAAGGGCCGGAGCACTCCAGCGCTCGCATAGAGCGATTTTTGCAACTGGCGGCACTGGACAATATGCAGATCTGCCAGCCTTCGACTGCAGCACAATATTTTCATTTGCTGCGTCGGCAGGCACTGCGACCGTGGCGGAAGCCACTGATTGTCTTTACCCCGAAGAGCATGTTGCGGCATCCTGATGCGTCTTCTCCATTGGCGGAGTTTGCGCGCGAGCGGTTCCAGAATGTGCTGCCGGACCATGAGGTGAGCGATCCGTGGCGGCTGCTGGTGTGCAGCGGCAAGATCGGACACAATCTGCGGGTCGAGCGAGCCAAGCGGAAGGATACAGGCGTCGGGATTATCTTTGTTGAGCAGCTATATCCGTGGCCGGAAGAGGAGTTGCAGGCTGCACTGGACGAGCATCCGGGAGCGAAGGAGATCGTCTGGGTGCAAGAAGAGCCGGCGAACATGGGTGCGCTCTTCTATGTGATGCCATTGCTGCGTCGTCTGGCAGGTGATCGTGCGGTGCTTAGCGTCAAGCGCAGTGCAAGTGCGAGTCCCGCGACTGGTTCGGCGAAGGCACATGAGATGGAAGAGAAGACTTTGATTGATCTGGCATTTGGCGCTTAGATTCTGCTGGATGTGACTTGCTTTATGGTGGTTTGCTGTACGAGGCAGGAGGCGGGCGATGGCTCGGCTTCTGCCTTTTTGTTTCGTCAGGAATTTTGTCGATCTAAAGGAAGCGAAGTCAAGCGGTGGGTATGCGGTTGAGTACGGGAGCGGGTGCAATAGGTTACAGTTCGGATTTTACTGGCAGCCTCGTGCTATGTTGGGGCTGTGCTGAGCCTTTTCAATCAAGATGCAGAGCCTGAAGTTGAGGTAGGTGTTCCACGCTGGCGGCAGGTGCTTCAGCGCATCACGCTGTCTGGGCCGGATTATCCGACACGACGGATGGCGGTGCGGGCGACGTTTGCCGGGTTGCTGGGGCTCTCGGCGGTGTTTGGTGCGCTGTGTGGGTTGATGGTGGTGTACTCGATCGATCTGCCGCAGATGGATGACCTGGCGCGATATCGTCCGAACACGACGACGGAGTTGTACGACATACACGGCAAGGTATTTGGTTCGTTTGCGCTAGAACGGCGAGTCGTGGTGCCGTATTCGGAGTTTCCTGCGGTGTTGCGGGACGCAATTATCTCTATTGAAGACAAGAGCTTTGAACGAAATTGGGGGGTGAATTTATTTCGTGCGGTGGGTGCGGCGTATCGCGATCTACACAGTAGCGGGAAGGCCCAGGGTGCGTCTACGCTGACGATGCAACTGGCAAGGAATCTGTTTCTCTCGTCGCAGAAGACGTATGGGCGGAAGTTGCAGGAGATATTTCTGTCGCTGCAGATTGAACGTCGGTTTACCAAGCAGCAGATCTTCGCGCTGTATGCGAACCAGATTTATCTTGGGCGTGGGACGTATGGTTTCGAAGCGGGAGCGGAGTACTACTTTAGCAAGCGTGCCAAGGACCTGACATTGCCGGAGGCGGCGATGCTGGCGGCGCTACCGAAGGGACCGGAGTACTACTCCCCGGTGCGGTATCCGGAGCGGGCGCTGCGGCGACGGAATCTGGTATTGACTGAGATGCTGGATGACCGAAAGATTACGGCGCAGCAGGCGGCGTCTGCGAAGGCAGCTCCATTGGGACTGCATATTCAGTCGCCTCCAAACAGCGTTGCCCCCTACTTTGTGGAGGAGGTACGGCGACAACTGGAGAAAGAGTACGGCGTGGACGCAGTGCATGCTGCAGGCCTGCGCGTGTATACGACGCTGGATCTGGATCTGCAGCGGGTGGCGAATAAAGCCATCCTCGACGGCACCGCTACCTACGAACGGCGTCATGGATGGAAGGCACATCTGCAAAATGTAGTGCTCGAAGGGCTGGAGGTGGAGAGCTACCGACATCCAGACTGGACGGAGCGAGTGGTGCCGGGGAGCAATGTGCACGGGCTGGTGCTTACTGCTGCGGCAAAGCGGGTTGTGGTGAAGCTTGGCGAGCAGCAGGCGGTGATGACGCCGGAGGATTGGAAGTGGACACAGAATGTTGACGGCGACAGTTTTCTGAAGACGGGCGACCTGGTGTATGTTCGCGTGGAGTCGGTGGCGTCAGATGGGACGGTTCGTGCCACGCTGCAGCAGGATAGTGGGACGCAAGCTTCCATGATGGCGGTGGACAATGCGAATGGTGAAGTGCTGGCGATGGTGGGTGGACGAGACTTTGCCTTGTCGCAGTTCAATCGAGCGACCCAGGCACAACGACAGGTGGGATCTTCGTTCAAGCCGTATGTCTACGCAACAGCGGTTGAGGCGGGTGCTAAGCCGACTGACATCATCGTGGATGGGCCAACGAGTTTTCCGACGCCGAATGGGCCCTACACGCCGCATAACTACGAAGCTGACTTCAAGGGCCCGATGACTTTGTTGAATGCGTTTGCCGAGTCCAGGAATATCCCTGCACTGAAGTTGGCGGACCGTGTGGGAATTCGCAAGGTGATTGCGATGGCACATCGGTTCGGGGTGACCAGTAATATTCCAGCGTTTCTGCCGGTGGCGATTGGCTCGGCTGATATCACGCTGGCGGAGCAGGTGGGGGCTTACAGTGTGTTTCCAAATGACGGAATACACATTGAGCCTCACTTTATACGCAAAGTTACCCAGGCGGACGGGTTGCCGTTGCCAGTGAGTACGCCGCAGGTGACTGAGACGATCTCAGTGGATACGGCGCGGACGATGATGGAGTTGCTACAGGCAGTGGTGAAGTCGGGTACCGGAGCTGCCGCCAGCCAGTTGAAGCACCCTTTGGGTGGCAAAACCGGAACAACGAATGACTATACGGATGCTTGGTTTATCGGGTTTTCGCCTTCTGTGACGTGTGGGACATGGATTGGGTTTGATGATCGGCAGTCCCTGGGGGAGAAGGAGACTGGCGCAAGGGCGGCTCTGCCGATGTGGATGGATTTTATGCGGGCCGTGATTGCGAATAAGCCGAATGAAGCGTTTGCGACGGCGGGCGAACCGAAGAAGGTGTTGGAGGTACCCTTGTCGCCTGGCGGGGCGGGCATCGCGGGGCCTCAGCAGTCACCCAAGCTTGAAGTGGGTGAGGCTGATCATGGAGCAGATGCGGAGAGGCAGAATGGTGGGATGCCACCTGCAGCGCCTTCGGCGAATTCGCCGGCTGGACGAACCCCGGCGACTACGTTGCCTTCTGCTCCCCCTGGGGTTAGTACACCTGTCAAGCCGGCCGAGGTAAAACAGCCGGAGGTCTTGCATGCGTCACCTGACAAAGACTAAAAAAGCGCTGCGCCTGGGCGACGTCGCGGGTAATTTGCTCGCGTAGTGCCTCTGGACTGGGCCAGCGAATTTCGGGGCGGAGACGCTTGAGAAACGTAAGGCAGAGCGGCGTTTGCTCGTTGAGATCGACGGGTTGAAAGTTGAGCAGGTGGGACTCGACGGTGAAGGAGTCTGCGCCAAAGGTAGGGCGATTGCCAACGTTGGTGACGGCGTTGAAAGTTTCTGCATGGGAACCCGATCCGATGGTGAGGGTGGTGACGTATACCCCGTTTGCCGGGAGGAGTTCGGGGTAGGGTGCGAGGTTGATGGTTGGTACGGTGTATCGGGTGCCGTAGCCGCGGCCTGAGGCGGGCGTGCTGACGATGGCGAAGCTGCGACCAAGCAGAGCACGGGCTTGGCTTAGGTCTCCGGCGGCGATGCGTTGGCGGATGCGAGTGGAGGAGATGGGGTCTTTGCGGAGCATACGCGGGGAGTAGACGCAGACGTGGAAGCCAAGCTCACGTCCGAGTTGTTCGAGGCTGTCTACTCCGGCTTCGGCCTGGTAGCCAAAGCGAAAGTTTTCGCCCTCATGCAGTTCGACGATGTGAAGTGCGGAGTGGAGGACTTCGGTAGCGAAGCTGCGGGCAGTGGTGTGGCGGAGTGCTTCGGTAAAGGGTAGTACCAGGGCGGCTTCGATACCGGTGGCTTCGAGGAGAGAGAGTTTTTCTGCGAGTGG
>DAICZO010000187.1 GCA_027311125.1 Acidobacteriaceae bacterium | reverse complement strand
CCTCTCAGGTACCCGGTATGGCATACACGCCGACAAGGATGGCTTCCTGTGGGCTGGAGATGACACGACCCAGTTGACTTGGATGGACGCAAAGGTCGGCGACACGGCGATCACACCGCGAGCGGGCCGGCCAGTCGAGATTCAGGCACTTTGGTATAACGCCCTTCGCATACTCGAAGAACTTGGAAGGCAGTTTCGTGACACCGACGCTGCCGACCGCTACTCCGGCGTGGCATCCAGTTTGCACAGAAGATTCGAGTCGGTATTCTGGAATCACGACCGCCAGTGCCTGTTCGATGTCGTAGGGGGAAGCTGGGCCGACGCGGCGATACGCCCAAATCAGGTGATCGCCATCAGCCTCCGCCACGGTCTTCTGGGTCGCGACCGCGCGCTCGATGTACTGAACGTGGCTGAACGAGAGTTGCTAACGCCGTTCGGCCTGCGGACACTTGCACCGTCGGATCCAAACTATCGCGGCCGCTACGAAGGCGACGTCTGGAGTCGAGACAGCGCATACCACCAAGGCACTGTGTGGCCATGGCTTGCCGGCCCCTTCTTCTCGGCAAAGCTGCAGTTTTCCGATAACCCGGCGGAGGCAGCACGAGAAGCGAGAGACTGGCTGGAACGTTTTAGCTGCCATCTGAGCGATGCAGGTCTAGGTCAGGTCTCCGAAATCTTCGACGGAGACGCACCCCACCTACCAAGAGGTTGTTTCGCCCAGGCCTGGAGTGTGGCGGAATTGCTGCGGCTCACCAAGATGGTCAATAAACATCTGCATCTCGCGCCGCTTAGGTGACAGGCGGTTGAGCCCGTCCCACACGCAGATTAACTCAACGGACTTCATGAACTGTTTTGAACCACAGTGAAAGACAAAGCATAAATAGGAAAGGGAATCTATGAAACAAATGGACTATCAACCGCTGGCAGGACAGGTGGCATTGGTCACCGGAGCCAGTTCGGGTATCGGCATGGGTGTCGCGAAGGCATTGGCGCTGGCAGGAGCCTCCGTTGGCGTCAACCATCCGAATATGCCTGATTCGGCAAATCAGGTAGTGGAAGAGATTCGCGCAGCGGGCGGCACGGCCATGGCACTCAGCGCGGACGTCGGCAATGAAGACCAAGTGCGCTCGATGTTCGCCCAACTGATTGAAAGCTACGGAACCATCGACATCCTGGTTGCGAACGCGGGCCTGCAGCGGGATGCTGCGTTGGTTGATATGACCCTTGCGGAATGGCAGTTTGTGCTGAACGTAAATCTCACGGGTCAGTTTCTCTGCGCCCGGGAAGCCACCCGCGAGTTCTTGCGCAGGGGAGTCGTGCCCGGCCGGTCAGTCGCTGCCGGCAAGATCATCTGCATGAGTTCCGTGCATGAAAAGATTCCGTGGGCAGGCCACTGCAACTACGCTGCGTCCAAGGGTGGGGTCATGCTGATGATGAAGAGCCTGGCTCAGGAGCTCGCCCCACACCATATTCGAGTGAACAGCATTGGCCCCGGAGCGATCAAAACCCCCATCAACCGCATGGCCTGGGAAACGCCTGAGGCGGAGACAGAGTTGCTCAAGCTCATCCCCTACAACCGTGTAGGTGTCCCCGCGGACATTGCCCGAGCCGCAGTCTGGCTTGCGTCGGACGATTCCGATTACGTGACAGGTATAACGCTCTTTGTTGACGGCGGCATGACTCTCTATCCGGGCTTTGCAACCGGGGGCTAAGTCCAATTTTTCAATCTGGATCTTCTGAGGAGGTATCACTTTTGCTGAACCGCTCATTTTCGCTGGTAAAAGCCGCCTATGACCTGCTGCGCAAATCAGGAGATGCTTTGCAGTCACCGTTCTTGCTGATCATTCGGCTCTACTGGGGCTGGCAACTGTGTCAGACCGGATGGGGTAAATTGCATAACATTCCCAAGGTCGCGGACTTCTTCGCGAGCCTGAACATTCCATCTCCTCAAATCAATGCCTTGTTGGTCAGTAATCTCGAGTTCTTCGGCGGGATACTGCTGATCCTTGGTCTAGCTTCAAGGATCACAGGCCTGGTGTTGACCTTCAACATGCTGGTGGCTTACATCACCGCCGATCGCGAAGCACTCGGTTCTGTCCTCTCCGACCCAGGAAAGTTCTATACAGCCGACCCTTACACGTTCCTATTTGCCTCGCTCATACTGCTGATTTTTGGTGCCGGTTATCTCTCCATTGACGCGATCATCACCAGAGTCGTGTCCGAGCGGACGCCAACTATCCGTACGCCATGGCCTACGTCCGCGACAGTGCATCCTGTCACCTCAGCCACCGAAACTACGATTGTGTCTCAGCCGTAAGTGAATTTCTCGTGGAGACGTTTATGATTCTGCACGCCCCAAGGAACCGCCCTGACAGTTGGAAGGTTCTGGATTCCCGGTTAAAGCATCGCTGGGCTGTCCCATTCCTAGCCTTCGAATGGCTCTGGGAGTGGGCTGCCTTCGGTCTTAGCAACTGGCGATTTCTTGAGGTGCTGGAATACCTGAGCACCTTCTCCGTACTCGTTGGTGTCGTACTTTACTGCAGCGAATCGGGCAACCGAGTCAAGCTGAGACACTATCAGGCGTGGCAGGTCATTAATACTGCACAGGGTAAGGGTGGCAGCGGCGGACGCATTGAGGCACTGCAAGAACTGAACCAGGACAACGTACCCCTCGTTGGCGTTGATGTGTCTTCGTCTTTCCTCCGCGGGTTGAAACTGGAGCACGCCAGCCTTGTGCGGGCAGACTTCAGTGCCGCTGACGTTCGTGATGCTGACCTTCAGGCCGCTGACTTCGCTGACGCTGATCTGCATTCAGCAAACTTCCGCAGCGCCAATCTTGAACGATGCTCGTTCGAAGCGGTAGACCTGGTGGATGCGGATCTGTATGGCAGTCACTTGCAAGGAGCGACCTTCGATGATGCAGACCTTGGTGACGTCGACCTTCGGAATGCTGATCTTAGAGATATCCAGTGGCGGAAAGTCAGAAACATCAAAGGCGCCAATATCGCCGGAGTAAGAAATGCTCCCGCCGGGTTTATTGCGTGGGCACTGAGCCAGGGTGCGGTGCAGCAGGAAGACGGTCCAGCCTAACATGCGTCATCGATCACCTATTGCCCAAATACTAATCGCTGATTCGTAACCTATCTTGCGAAACCAACTCCAACGTGCAGACAGATAGATCCTTATGATTCGTTCATCTTTCATCAGCGATGCCACACGTAGCTCGGTCAAGGCTGCCATTCCTGGTAAGACCGGGTATTCCTCGACGGATACTTCACCGGTTGTAGTACGCACTTTGATAGAACGCTGGCCCGAGTACAGCATCGAGGCCTTGCTGGTGGGACTATTTATGATATCCGCCTGCGCCTTTACCGTGCTTTTCTGGCTACCCTCTTCCCCTGTACCGGAGAACATCCCATCTATATTTTTTCGCCGGTTGATGACCGGAATAGCGATGGGACTCACTGCTATTGTCCTGATCTATTCACCCTGGGGGCAGCGCTCGGGTGCTCACATGAACCCCTCGGTTACATTGACCTTCTACCGGCTTGGCAAGATGCGGATGGGTGAAGCCATCTTTTACATCCTTGCACAATTTGCAGGTGGAATTTCCGGTGTGTGGATCGCAGCCCGCATTCTCGGCAGCAGAATAGGGCAGCCTACAGTACAGTATGCCGCCACCTACCCCGGCAAAATGGGAACTGCGCTGGCAGCGGCTGGAGAGTTCGTCATCGCGTTCCTGCTGATGTCCATGGTTCTTCATATTTCGAATCAGCCGAAGCTCAGTCGTTTCACAGGCCTCTTCGCTGGGTTGCTGGTGGCTACCTATATCACCTTCGAGTCACCCTACTCGGGCATGAGCATGAATCCTGCCCGGACTTTCGCTTCGGCCTTAGCGTCCGGTATCTGGACTGGCTACTGGATTTACCTGGTTGTTCCCCCGCTCGCGATGTTAAGCGCAGCCGAGTTGTACACCCGGACTGGCTCCGGCCGACACGTTTCGTGCTGCAAGCTGTATCACAACCCACAAAAGGACTGCACGTTCTGTGGAAGAAAGAGAGACGCTCGATGAGCAACGCAACCCACTATGACGTGATTATTATTGGTAGCGGAGCGGGAGGAGGCACGCTGGCGTACCGACTGGCACCTTCCGGCAAGAAGATTCTGCTGCTTGAGCGCGGAGATTATGTGCGTCGCGAGAAGGCCAACTGGGACCCAACGCTTGTCAACGTTGAGGGAAGATACCAGACCCGTGAACACTGGTACGACTCGGATGGAAAGCCACTGCATCCGCACACAAATTACTACGTTGGCGGCAACACTAAGTTTTATGGAGCAGCTTTATTTCGCCTGCGGCGAGAGGACTTTGGCGAGTTGACGCATCACGGTGGCGTATCCCCCGGCTGGCCGATCACCTACGAGGATATGGAGCCGTACTACGCCCAGGCCGAAGAACTCTATGAAGTGCATGGACAGCGCGGCGAAGACCCGACGGAGCCACCGACAACCACGGGCTATCCCTTCCCCGCCGTCAGTCACGAGCCGCGCATTCAGGAGTTGAACGATGATCTGCGTGGCCTTGGGCTACAGCCATTTCATACACCACTGGGCGTGCGTCTTGATGAGACCAATGCCGAACAAAGCAAGTGCATCCGGTGCAATACCTGCGACGGCTTTCCCTGCCTGCTGCACGCCAAGTCCGACGCGCATGTGCTGTGTGTCGAGCCTGCGCTACGGTATCCGAACGTCACGCTGCAACGAAACGCGCTAGTGCAGAAACTCGAAACAGATGCCTCGGGACGAGAAGTTACCGGCGTGCTGGTGGAGAGCAACGGCGAAACCACGCGATACTCGGCCGACATTGTGGTGAGTGCTTGCGGTGCGATCAACTCCGCAGCGCTTCTACTTCGCTCAGCAAACGATAAGCACCCTCGTGGCCTTGCCAATGGCTCCGATGTCGTAGGCCGGCACTACATGGGCCACACCAACTCCGTGGTAATGGCAATCTCAAAGTGCCCAAATCCAACCGTCTTTCAGAAGACACTCTCCTTGAACGACTTCTACTTCGGATCGAAGGAATGGCCGTTTCCAATGGGCCATATCTCATTTGTGGGCAAGCTGGATGCCGCTACGTTGCGCGCGGGCGCTCCCGCGATTGCTCCGGGTTGGACTCTTGAGGCAATGGCGCAGCACTCACTCGACTTCTGGCTGACGTCGGAAGATCTCCCGGATGCTGAAAACCGAGTGACCCTCAATCAAGAGGGCGAGATCATGCTGAGCTACCGTCCGAACAACCAGGAGGCGCATGAGCAATTGAAGAAGCGTCTTGAATACGCTCTAAACCACATCACATGCGAAATCCACGGAACATGCCATCAGGGACTCTTCGCGCGCAGCTTGTTTCTGGGACAGCAGATTCCGCTGGCCGGCGTTGCCCATCAGAATGGCACCATCCGTTTTGGACACGATCCCGCGACCTCAGCGTTGGACATCAACTGCAAAGCACACGAGCTCGACAACCTGTACGTCGTCGACTCGAGTTTCTTCCCTTCCAGCGCGGCGGTAAACCCCGGCTTGACGATCATTGCGAATGCGCTCCGCGTTGGCGACCATCTGCTTGATCGATTGTCAGCAGCATCCTCGACGAAGGTTTCCCGGCAGAACAACGAGCCGGCTTCGGTGGAGACGGAGCGGTGAGAGTTCTTCGCACATTCGCGATCCTGCCGATTGTCTTTCTGCTCGCAGCGGGCGCGGAGCTTCACGGTCAATCAGCGGCAGCAAGCCGAGTCGAGGCGATCGGACTCACGGTGTCCGATATGAACCAGGCCATCGATTTCTACGCGCACGTCTTACATTTTCAGGCCGTGTCGGACGTCGAGTTTGCCGGACCCGCGATCGAACATCTGAAGGGAGTGTTCGGGGTCAGGGTTCGCGTCGTCCGAATGAAACTCGGAAATGAAGAGATCGAGCTAAGCGAGTACCTCGCCCCGCGTGGCCGTGTTGTCCCGGTCGATGCTCAGAGCAATGACCTCAATTTCCAGCACATCGCACTGGTCGTCAAGGACATGGATCAGGCCTATGCGTGGTTGCGACAGAACCATGTCCGCTTTGCATCGAGCGGTCCACAGACTTTGCCTGCATGGAATGCCGCGGCTGCTGGTATTCAGGCGTTCTACTTCAGAGATCCGGACAATCATGTGCTCGAAATCATCCACTTTCCAGCGGGTAAGGGCGATCCACGTTGGCAGCAAGCCTCAGGGGATCTGTTCGAAGGAATCGATCACACTGCGATTGCCGTGAGTGACACTGAAAGAAGTATCGCGTTCTACCGCGACGAACTGGGAATGCGCGTCGTCGGTGCCAGCGAAAACTATGGGGATGAGCAGGAGCACCTAAATAACGTCTTCGGTGCGCACCTGCGCATCACCAGCCTGCGCTCCCCACACGGACCCGGAGTCGAGCTGCTTGAATATCTGGCTCCGCGGACAGGCCGGCCGATACCACTTGACCAGCGGGCAAACGACGTCGCCCACTGGGAGACACTGATCGACGAGAGAGACATCATGCAAGCGTGGGCACATTTCACTTCGAGCCGCACGCACGTCATCTCGAGTCAGATCGATAGCATCGCACGTAACAACGAAAGCGCCAGGGAAGGATTTCTTTTCCAAGATCCCGATGGTCACGTCATTGCTGCGATGAACGAAGTCATCATGAAAAGCTCCCACTCTAGCGCAACACGTCTGCAGGAAAGGTAACGACGATGACCAACGAAGAGGTTCGGCTCAAGGAATCAGATGAGCGTACGAAGCATTGGAAGAGCTGGGGGCCCTATCTGAGTGAACGTGCGTGGGGCACCGTCCGCGAAGACTACAGCGCGACCGGCGAGGCCTGGGACTACTTTCCTCATGACCATGCGCGTTCACGGGCCTATCGATGGAATGAAGATGGAATAGCCGGAATCTGCGACCGCCACCAGAACCTCTGCTTTGCGCTGACACTCTGGAATGGAAAAGACGCGATCCTGAAGGAACGACTCTTCGGGCTGACCGGAACTGAAGGCAACCATGGAGAAGACGTGAAGGAGTATTACTACTACGTCGATAACACGCCGACCCACTCGTACATGAAGTATCTGTACAAGTATCCTCAGGCTGCGTTCCCCTACGAAGACCTGGTGAATCAACACCGCAATCGGTCCAAGTTGGAGCCAGAGTATGAACTTGCAGATACCGGGGTCTTTGAGGATCGACGTTACTTCGATGTTTCCATCGAGTATGCGAAGGCAGACGTTGACGACCTCGCTATCCGCGTTACCGTAACAAACCGAGGACCTGACGACGCTCCAATCCACCTGCTACCAACCCTGTGGTACCGCAATACGTGGTCGTGGGTCGCTGACGCAGAGCGTCCTGTGCTGGCGACATCCGATCACGCCATTCAGGCGGTCTCAAAGGAGCTTGGGGCCTACGAACTGAGCTATGAGGGAGATCCCGAACTTTTGTTCACCGAGAATGAAACTAACATCGCCAAACTCTACGGTGGGCAAAATAGAACCCCCTATGTGAAGGATGCCTTTCACAATTACTTGATTAACGGCGACATCAATGCGGTGAATCCTGAGCACACGGGGACCAAGGCGGCCTTGCACTACAGCATGTCGGTGCCTGCTGGAGCGGATGTCGCAATCGTTCTTCGGTTGAGGAAAACGACCACACTCAATACTGAACGCGCCTTCGACCTCAACGAACTGCTCGCCACTCGAAAGCAGGAAGCTGACGAGTTCTATGATGCCATCGCACCTGCTGGAATCGACGTGGACACCAAAGCAATCCAGCGGCAGGCTTTTGCCGGCTTGCTTTGGAGCAAACAGTTTTACCATTTCGTGGTGAAGCAGTGGCTCGACGGAGACGGCTTACCGCCCCGGCCGCCCGACGCGCGCAAGAGTGGACGCAACAGCGCCTGGGCGCACCTGTACAACGCCGACGTAATCTCTATGCCGGACAAGTGGGAGTATCCCTGGTACGCTGCGTGGGACCTTGCGTTTCATTGCGTCGCCTTCGCGCGAATTGATTCGAGCTTTGCCAAGGAGCAACTGCTGCTGATGTTGCGCGAGTGGTACATGCATCCTAATGGCCAGATTCCAGCCTACGAATGGGCCTTTGGAGACGTCAATCCACCCGTTCACGCGTGGGCAGCATTACAGGTCTATCGCATCGAGCAGAGGAAAAATGGAGGCCAGGGAGATCGCGATTTCCTCGAACGCGTCTTCCACAAATTGCTACTGAACTTTACGTGGTGGGTGAACAGAAAGGATGTCGAAGGGCAGAACGTGTTTCAAGGCGGCTTTCTGGGATTGGACAATATCGGAGTCTTCGATCGTAGTTCCATGCTGCCGGCAGGCGGTCACATCGAACAGTCAGACGGCACAAGCTGGATGGCTATGTACTCGCTTGATATGTTAGCCATTGCGATGGAGCTGTCCTCATCCGACCCGACGTACGAGGATGTCGCGAGCAAGTTCTGGGAACACTTTGTTTACATCGCCAGAGCCATTAACGATATGGACGGCGATGGCATAAGTTTGTGGCACAACGAAGATGGCCTCTTTTACGATGTACTGCATATCGAGCCGGGCGGCCGCATACCGATGAAGGTACGCTCGATTGTCGGGTTGATCCCACTGTACGCTGTGCAGACGCTTGAGCCCGACCTGCTTGAGCGCATGCCAGCCTTCAAGCGGCGACTCGATTGGTTCATCGCCAATCGGCCAGACCTTTCCCAAAACATGGCTTGCATGCGCGCTGAAGGCATGCGCGAGCGTCGGCTGCTGTCCATCACCGACCGGAACCAGCTTGAGCGCATCCTGAAGGTGATGCTTGATGAGTCTGAGTTTCTGTCATCCTACGGAATCCGCGCGCTGTCACGCCGGCACCGTGACCAGCCCTACACACTTGAAATCGATGGCACTGAACACTCCGTGCAGTATGAACCAGGCGAGTCCTCGACTGGGCTGTTTGGCGGCAACTCAAACTGGCGCGGCCCCATATGGATGCCGGTGAATTATCTCTTGATCCAGGCACTACGTCGTTCGCATGATTACTATGGGACCGACTTCAAAGTGGAGTGCCCAACCGGATCCGGTCAGTCTCTTACTCTGGACGAAGTCGCCAATGAAGTCTCTGCGCGTCTCATCAGCATTTTCCAGCGGGATGTAGACGGCCATCGCCCCGTGCTTGCCGGAAATGAACTCTTCGAGAATGACCCGCACTGGCGCGATCTGATTCCCTTCCACGAATATTTTCATGGGGACTCCGGAGCGGGTGTCGGAGCAAGTCATCAAACCGGCTGGACCGCGCTCGTGGCCAACCTTATTTCCGACCTCTCTGAAGCGCAGGCCACGCGCCAAGCGACATGGGAGGCAGGTAAATGACCAGCTAAATTCATCCACACGCAAACCGCGGAGCAACGGCAAGGGCTGCTCCGCTTCATCGCTGCTTCGAGACTCGTCGCGGAAGCCACTTCGCCGGGTGGTGTTGAAGTGGTCGGTGCGTTCGGTTCTTGCAGGTGGGCCAGATTGTCGTTATCCATCTTCTTTCCCTGCCGCACATCAATAAACTGGCACAGGTCTTTTGAGAAGAGAAGATCGAGCGTTCGATCCAGAGCGACACGGATCTTTTTTCCAACTGAGGAAGTTTGCCGAGATAAGTTGTCCGCCGCATCCACCGGGCCATAAACCCAGACACATTCACGCCAAATACTCTGGCCACCCCTGCGCGAAATCCGATGGTAGCAAGTTGGCCGAACATGGCGAGATGTGCGGACATACCGTGCGCGGATGGGGATGGACTAGTTTTTGTGGCCGAGTGTGGGTCGGTCGTCGGTGCTGGAGGCTGGATTGTTGGTGTTGTTGGGGTCGTTGTTGGTTCCGCCGACGCGACGGAGGGTGGGCTTGTTGCCGTTACCCTTGTCGTTGATTTTGCGCTTGTTTTCGATGCGGGCGAGGCGGGCTTTGACGTCGTCAAACTCGGAGGTGGTGACGACGTAGTCGGGCCGGGCGGGCATGATGGTGGCTATCTCGTCTTCGGAGTGAGCGATACGGGCGGGGGGCTGGGGGTGGTCGTAGAAGACCTTGGCGAGGGTGCCGGGCTTGTGTTTTTCGAGCGCGTCGATCTTCTCGAAGAATTGGATGAAGGCTTGGGGATCGTAGCCGCACTTGTACATGTACTGGAGGCCGAGCCAGTCGGCTTCTGCCTCGAAGTTGCGGGAGAACTGGAGGAAGGTGATGGGGACGGCGAGTTGGGTGGCCTCGTAGATGCCGTAACCGGTCCAGGAGCCCTGGGTGAAGATGATGAGCGGAACGGAGCCGATCTGCGCGTAGTTCATGCGGGTCATCTCGCGGGCGGCGTGGTGAGCGCAGACGTGAGCGACCTCGTGGGCCATGACGCCCGCGACTTCGGCTTCTTCATCGGCGGCCATGATGAGGCCGGAGTTGACATAAAAGAAGCCGCCGGGGAGAGCCATGGCGTTGATCTCGTCGGAGTCGATGATCTTGATGGTGAAGGGGACTTTGCAGTCGGAGTTTTTGACGATGTTCTGGCCGACGCGGTTGATGTACTCGACGACGACGGGATCGGTGACGAGGTGGGCGGACTTCTCGATCTCCATGGAGTAGGACTTGCCGTTGCGGATCTCCCAGTCGGTGGAGTACCAGTTGCCCATGCCGCGACCGCCGATGTTGCGGGTTCCTACGGCGTTGACATCATCTTCGCTACCGGCTTTGATGTGGGGGTCGAGGGCCTCGCCGGGTGAGGGGAGGACGTCGTTCTGGGGGTTAGACTTAGCGTCTTTGGAGTCTTTGGCTGCCTTGGCGTCTTTGGCTGCCTTGGCGTCTTTGGTGGATT
>DAICZO010000182.1 GCA_027311125.1 Acidobacteriaceae bacterium | reverse complement strand
TGCGCAGGCGATGTACGAGGCGGGACTGCCGCATGAGTTGCTGCGGGTGGCGGAGGAGAGCGTTGCGTCGGGAAGGGCGGAGATCGCGCTGGGGGCGGACAAGGGGTTTTTTACCGGCTCCTCGACTACCGGGAAGGCCCTGCTGCGGGAGTTGGCGGGTACGGCGACTCCGAGTGTGATGGAGCTTTCGGGATGCGATGCGGTGGTGGTGTTGCCCACGGCGGATTTGGATCGGGTGGTGCAGGCGCTGGTGTTTGGGATGCGGCTGAATGGATCGGCGACGTGTATGGCTCCGCGACGGGTGATGCTGGTGGGTGCGTCGGCTGGGCGGAAGCGGACGCTGCTGCGGAAGCTGGAGACGGAGTTGGGTGCGGTGGCGGGAGTTCGGCTGGCGGAGGTGGTTCGCGAGCAGCTAGGGGCGCTGCTGGATGAGGCGCGGGCGATGGGAGCGCAGGTGCAGGGAGAGATCGAAGCAGAACAGCGACCTATTCTGGTTACAGATGTGAGACCCGAGATGGCGATCGCGCAGGCGGATGTGTTTGCGCCGCTGCTGATGGTGATGGCGGTGGCGGATGAGACGGGCGCGTTGGCGGCGCAGGAGGTGTGTCCGTATGCGTTGACGGCTGCGGTGTTTGGTGAGGAGCGCAGGGCGCGTGGGTTGGCGGAGAAGATGACCGCAGGGACGGTGGTGGTGAATGATGTGATGGTGCCGACGGCTGATCCGCGGGTGCCGATTGTGGGACGACGCGGCAGTGGGTTTGGCGTGACGCGGGGCGCGGAGGGGTTGCTGTAGATGACGGCAGTGAAGGTGATTGCGGTGCGGCGCGGCAAGAGCACACGGCACTATGAGGCGACGGGCAAGGCGCATGAAGGATTGTTTGCAGGGTTGATTGCGATGAGCCATGCCGGAACTTGGCGTGCGCGGTGGCAGGGTTTGAAACAAGTGATAGCAGCAAGCAAAGGATTGAACGACCGATGACGAGGAGCACTATGCAGAGCGGCGATGGGATGAAGGTTGGAGTGATTGGATCGGGGCTGGCTGGACTAGCGGCTGCGTGTACGCTGGCGGCGCGCGGCCATAAGGTGACGGTGTTCGAGAAGAACGCGTGGCTGGGCGGCAAGGCGGCGCAGTTGCGGGCGGAGGGTTTCCGGTTCGATATGGGGCCGACGATTTTGATTCAGCCGTCGGTGCTGCGCAAGATCTTTGCCGAGGCGGGCAAGCGGATGGAAGATTACGTGCCGATGGTACGGCTGGATCCGCAGTGGCGGTGTTTTTTTGAAGATGGTTCGCGGCTGGACCTGATGGATGATGCGCAGGCGATGGCGGCGCAGTTGGACGCGGTCTGGCCGAAGATGGGTGCGGGCTATCTGAAGTTTCTGGAGATGTCGGAGCAGCGCCATTCGATCAGCGACCGGTTCTTTTTCTGGCGGTCGATCGGGTCGATCAAGGACACGATGGATGTGGGCGGTGCGTTCGACCTGAAGGTGCTGAAGGACGTGATGCGGATGCGCCTGGGGAAGACGGTGGCGGGCACGATTCGCGAGTTTATTCCGGATGCGAATACGGCGCAGATGCTGGACCATTTTGTGCAGTATGTGGGGAGTTCTCCGGACGCATCGCCGGCGATTTTGTGCTCGATTGGGCATATGCAGATGGAAGAGGGGATCTGGTATCCGCTGGGTGGGACGCGTGCGGTTCCTGAAGGGCTGGTGAAGCTGGCGACGGAGTTGGGCGTGGTGTTCCACACGGAGACGGACGTGGCGCGGATTGTGACCGATGCTCCTTCGTATGGCGGCCGCAGCGGCAAGGTGACGGGGCTGATTACGACGACGGGCGCGGTGCACTCGTTCGATCGGGTGGTGTCGAATTCGGATGCGGTGCGTACGCATCGGGAGTTGGTGGGGGGTGCTCCGGCGAAGGCGTTTGAGCATAAGCGGAGCTATGAACCGGCGTGCAGCGGCGTGGTGTTGTATCTGGGGTTGAAGCGGCGGTACGAGCATCTGGCGCATCATGATTTTGTGTTCTCGCGCGATCCGCACGAGGAGTTTCATCACATCTACGATCTGGGCGAGCCGGCACCTGACCCGACGTGCTACCTGGCGGCGACGGCGGCGACCGATCCGACGAGTGCGCCGGAGGGCGGCGAGGCACTGTATGTGCTGGTGCATACGCCGTATCTGCGGCCGCACCATGACTGGAAGAAGATGCTGCCGGGGTATCGGCAGGTGATTCTGGACAAGCTGAAGCGGACGGCGGGGATGGAGGATATCGAGGAGCAGATTGTGTTTGAGGCGGCGCTGACTCCGCAGGATATTCATGACCGTTACCGGGTGCTGAATGGGGCGATCTACGGGATATCGAGCCATGGCGTGTGGCAAGGAGCGTTCAAGCCGGCGAATCGGAGTCGCGAGTTGGAAGGGCTGTACCTGGCGGGGGGTGCGGCGCATCCTGGGCCGGGGATGCCGATGGTGATGATGTCGGGCTGGATTGCCGCGGATGCGCTGGACCAGCAGGCGCGTGGCGTGACGGCTTAAGGCGAAGGATTAGACTAGCTGGCATGCGGCTGAAGGAACGGACTTAGCAGACGATGGACGCTCCACGAATCTCGGTACCGATGCTTGGGTTCTTCCGGCGGATTGTGCGGAGGTATTTTCGGCGTCACTTTCATGCGGTGCGGATCAGCGGCGCGGGGCGGTTTGCCGCGGATGGCGGTCCGCTGCTGGTGTATGCGAACCATAGCTCGTGGTGGGACCCGATGGTGTGTTTTCTGCTGGCGGCGGAGTTGATGCCGGAACGGAAGCACTATGCGCCGATGGATGCGGAGGCGCTGGAGCGGTATGGGATTCTGAAGCGGCTGGGGATCTTTCCGGTGGAGATGAAGACGGGGCGGGGCGCGGTGCAGTTTTTGCGGACCGGCGAGTCGATTGTGACGCAGGGTGGGGTGCTGTGGGTGACGCCTCAGGGACGGTTTGTGGATGCGCGGGAGCGGACGCTGGAGTTCAAGCCGGGGTTGGCTGCGCTGGCGGCGCGGGTGGCGGCGAAGGCGGGGAGTTGCCGGGTGTTGCCGCTGGCGATCGAGTATCCATTTTGGGATGAGAGGTTGCCGGAGACGCTGCTGCACTTTGCCGAGCCAGTGCAGGTGATGGCGGGCGAGAGTGCGGAGGCGGTGCAAGAGCGGTTGCAGAGTGCGCTGGCTGAGGCGATGGCGACGCTGCAGGAG
>DAICZO010000170.1 GCA_027311125.1 Acidobacteriaceae bacterium | reverse complement strand
CCAAGCTGGAGCGATGGTTGAATGACTATGACCAAGCAGCCTAGTTCCGCTTCATGGCATTCGGGACCAGTTCCGCCACAATCGCACTGTGACCGATACGCATATCCGGTTGTAAGGCTCTTCCGTATCGGTTCATCGTGGTGCTTACATCGGAGTGCCTGAGCAAGTCCTTCTGGAGTCCTACTGGCACTCCTGTCAATACTGGCTGAAAATTCCGCATTCTGCTGGACGAAAATTCCCCCACCTTGTGGTGGTGACGGTTTACAGTTTCCAGCCGCTGGGTGAAAATGAAGCCGGCTGGTGAAGCGGAGGCAGGCTCTGCAGGAGTGCAACCTGCCGAGGAATAGCCAGTCGCAAACTCATCGATCCGATGGGAGTGGAGGCGGAGCCGAGACGGTTTCGCCTCCATTCTTTTGCGAGAGACATCGGTTGATAGATTTGCTCATGCCTAAGAAAACTCATAGCGAATTTCGTTTGCCGCGACTGTTGGTGGAGTTGGCTTGCTGCTCTCTTTGCTGGTCCTGCATCGGAATGAGTCCGGCTTTACGTCGTTCCTTGAGCCGGTAACTCTCTCCGCGAATGTTGATCGTTGTGGAGTGGTGGAGCAGCCGGTCGAGGATGGCGGTTGCGATGATCGGGTCACCGAAGATCGAGCCCCATTCGCCGTAGCTCTTGTTGGACGTAAGGATGATGCTGCCCCGTTCGTAGCGTGCGCTGACGAGTTGGAAGAAGATGGTTGCGCCGAGATCGTCCAGGGGCAGATATCCCATCTCGTCGATGATGAGAACCTTGGGAGCGAGGTAGACGCGCAGGCGGCGGTCGAGCCGGCCTTCTCGATAAGCGCGACCGAGATCGGTGACGAGGTCGTGGGCAGTCATGCAATACGCAGCTTGTCCGGCCTGGATCGCGCACTCTGCCAGAGCTACCGCAAGATGCGTCTTGCCGACTCCGGGCGGACCTTGCAGGATCACGTTGGCGGCCTCATGCACGAACCTCAGGGTGCGCAGTTCGCTGATCTGCCGCTCGTCGATGGATGGTTGGAAGCTGAAGTCGAACTGCTGGAAAGTCTTCAGATACGGCAAGTGCGCCAGTTGCAGTCTGGCCTTGAGATAGCGCTGCCGCCGTGCATCGGCTTCGGTGTTGATCACTTCGGCGAGGAAATCGGCATAGGATGGCTCTTTCTTCGCAGCGGTTTCCAGCAATGCATCGAGCCTGGCATCGATGGCAGTCAGGCTAAGTGTGGCGAGTGTCGATCGCAGCTGTTCAATCGGAGTCATAATGCACCTCCTACAGCCACGCTGTCATAAACCGACAAGGGGCGGCGCTCCACCATCGGTGCACTCTGCACAATATGGATAAGCGTCTTGCCGCCCTGCTTGATGCCCAGCGGAATGCCTGCGTGGTGCTGGCTGTGTGTGACGACCAGATGGCGCCGCATCGCCCGATCATGCACCGCGATCCGTTCTGCGCCATGACGGACTTCGACCCGGCCATCGAGACCGCGGACCCAGACATCCTTGCCGGCGAACAGCCAGGGCACTGAGTAGCGGCTGCCTTGCCAGGAAACGTAAGCATCGCGTGCCACCTTGCGTTGCTCGTCATCCATATACGGGTAAGGCGGGCGCCCATCGATCGGCTGCATGGAGAAAAGATCCTCATCGAACCGAAGCAAGACCTGTTCATGGGTAGTGCCGTGAACGCGGCGGTTGGCGACCTCCGCAACCCAGCAGCGCAGCTCGGCGTTGAGATCGCCGAGGCTGTCCGGTTCGCGACCCAGCAAGCCGCAAAGGAAGTTCCGCCGCACGTACTTCACTCCCGACTCGATCTTGCCCTTGGTCTGTGGCCGGTATGGGCGACAAAGCCGCGGCGTGAAGCCCCAATAACGTGCAAAGTCCAGAAAGATGGCGTTCCAGATAATCTCGCCGCGCTCATCGATGCCGGTCCAGACGGTCTTCATCCGATCGTAGAGAATCTCCTCCGGAACCGCTCCCCACTGCCGAAAGGCCGACTCGTGCATGCGCAGCAACGTCCCCAGCTTCTGGTCCGTCGCCGCTTCGGCCATCATCATGCGGCTGTAACCCAGCGTGATGGTGAAGCCCCACATCGCATGCTCCGAACCCGATTCCGACAGCGAGCCGAGATGGCCCCAATCCACTTGCGCCTGCTTGCCTGGCGGAGTCTCAAATCTCCGCACTGCAACCACCAACGCTTCCTTCCGCTGCGGGCGCAGCCACTCCGTCAGGGTCGAGTAGCCACCGCCATAATCACGCTCTCGAAGCTCTCGAAACAATACCTGTGCGTTCCAGACGCCCGCCTTCAGCCGCTCCTTCAGATACGCCTTGAATGGCTCCAGGTTGGTGGCCGCTGAAGGCCTCGTCTTGTAAACCGGCCGGCCTGTGGTTGCCAACAAATATCGGCTGATCGTCTTGCGGTCATAGCCAGTCAACCGGCTGATGGCTCGTATGCTCAGCCCTTCTCGCTTGAGTTCCTTGATCTCATCCACGTCTCTCCCCCTCAGCAATGGCGGCCCTCCTCTGTCTCCAGAATCGGACCGGTGGCTCACCGCCGGAGGGTGGGGGATTTTTCAATCAGCATAATGGGGATTTTTGCATCAGCCGTGACACTCCCTTGGCATCCAGCCATGTACGGCAGGAATGGCGCAGTCCGTGCCACGTCACCCGCCCTAGTCTGAGATCAGCCGCAGCCTTCTGGATTCCCTTAGACAGCAGCATTGACGCACTACGGTATCCACCCGTGCGAGGTGAAGGGAATAGCAGTTCACTTTCGCCAGTGGTGACCTTGTGCTCTTCAAGGATGCCCAGAAG
>DAICZO010000166.1 GCA_027311125.1 Acidobacteriaceae bacterium | reverse complement strand
GAGCTGCGGCGGGATGCGCTGGCGGTCGAGCGCTGGAACCGGCTGCATCCAGCGGAGAAGGAGCGGCAGAATTATCTGCAGACGGCGCTGGAAGGGACGCAGGGGCCGATTATTGCGGCGAGCGACTATATGAAGGTGCTGCCGGATTCTTTGGCTCCGTGGTTGAATGCCGGGTCGACGGCTCGGCTGGTAACGCTGGGTACGGATTGGTTCTGACGCAGCGACAATCGCGAGCATCTGCGGAAGCACTTTGAGGTGAACGCGGAGTCGATTGTGGGTGCGACCTTGTCGAAGCTGGCTCGGGAGGGCAAGTTCAAGCCGAAGACAGCGCAGAAGGCGTTGGCGGAGCTGGGACTGAATGTGGATGGAGTTGATCCGGCGCGGGCGTAGGCGAGGCGTGCTCCGGTTTGTGAGTGTGCCGGGGCAATGAACACGGTTGTTTGGATGTGTGGTAACGAGGGTTCCTGATGGAACCCTCGCAGTGTATGAGGGTGAGGAGCTGGTCTGCGATGGGTGCGAAGCGAGCTGAAGTGGCGATAAAGCAGGGTGAGTTGGCGGCGGGAGAGAATCCGCTGGTTCCGAACAAGGTGATGCTGGCGATGTATGGGAAGATGCTGGAGTTGCGGCTGCTGGATGAGCAGGTGCAGCGGCTACAAGGTGCGGCAAAGAAGAAGGCGGGGGTGCGGCTGGAGTCTACGCAGGGGCAGGAGGCTTGCCGGGTGGCGCTGTTGCAGGGGCTGATGGCAGGGGATGTGGTGCTGGATGCGCAGGTGGGTGTGGCGACGGAGTACCTGTTGGGTACGAAGCTGGGGACCGTACTGAAGGACGCGGAGGGGATGATTGCAGGCACGCGGGAAGCGCATGCGGTGCGGGCGGCTGGCTCGTTGCCGTATGTGGCGGATGGCGAGGTGCGGCTGAGTATGGGGTTGGGCGCTTCCCTGCTGCTGAAGACGACCAAGCAGAGGCAGGCGGTGGTGGTGCTGGTAAAGCGACATGAAGTGGCGAAGGGAGCCTGGCGGCGGGTGCTGGAGGTGGCGGGACGGCAGGAGCTGCCGGTGATTTTTGTGGTGCTGCCGGCGGCGGGTAAGGAGAAGCGCGGCGGTGGGGCTGAGTTGTGCGGGCTGGCGCGGAAGTGCGGCGTGCCGGGGATTCCGGTGGATGCGAGCGATGCGATTGCGTTGTACCGGGTGGCGCAGGAGTCGCTGGGCAGGATACGAATGGATGGCGGGCCGGTGCTGGTGGAAGGCATTGCGTATGTTCTGGAAGGCGAACGGAAGCCGGTGCAGCGCGATGCGGTACTGCAGATGGGACAGTATTTGCTGGCGCGGAAGGTGTGCACCGACGCCTGGATGTCGGCGGCATTGCGACGATTTGCGGGGCGGTTGGCGCGGGGTGGGCGTTAGGCCAGAGGAGCGCGCCGGGTGGAGCGGTTTACACTGGTGGGGTGAGTGTAGACCCCGGGTTGAGGTGCTAGTGCGGACCAGGATGATGCTTTGCTTGGCGATGTTCGGATGCGGTGTATGGGTGCCGGGGTATGCGCAGAGTGCACCTGTGACGACACCACCTCAGATGGAGGCTCCTGTGCCTACGGGGCCGGTACCGTCGATGCCAGCGTACGATCCACAGGATAAGAAGCAGAAGGACAAGAGTTCCAAGACCACACCGGTTACGCCAGCGCCTGCACCTGGTCAGATGCCGTCGGTGGCGACACCGAAGCCTGCGCCACAGCCTGTAGTGACGGCCGCTCCGGCGACACCGGAAAAGCCTTACACGGCGTATCCGCAGTATGGGCCGCCGGATATGGCGGCTGGGGATCATCTGGGTTCGGCTTATATCCCGGTCGATAACTGGGTGTATCCGGCGATGACGCGGCTGTACTCGCTGGGGTATGTGGACACAATGTTTCTGGGGATGCGCCCGTGGACGCGGCGGAGCGTGCTGCACATGCTTCAGGAGTCGCAGGATGCGATTTTGCGGGACGATAACGCGGAGGCGCAAGAGATTCTGGCGGTGGTGCTGAAGGAACTGGAGACGGAGGTTCCGAGTGGCGACGTGCCACGTGGCACGGTGTATGGACTTTTTAGTGGGTATACGCGGCTGATGGGGGTGGGTGGTACGACGCTGCGCGACAGCTACCATGTGGGACAGACGCTGGTGAACGATTACGGGCGACCGTATCAGAGCGGGTTCAATAGCCTGGTGGGATTTTCGACATTGAATGAGATGGGGCGGTTTTCGCTGCATGTGCGGGGCGAGTATCAACATGCTCCCTCGGGCGAGGGCTATACGCTGGCACAGGCGAGCCAACTGTCGCTGGTGGATGCGATTGTTTATGCGCCACCGAATGCGCCGCAGACGACGATTCCAGAGGGGACGATTGCGGCGCAGAATCCTTTTCGGCTCGTGGAGGCGACACTGTCGTTTCATGTGCTGGGGCATGAGATCTCAGGGGGCAAGTCGGATGCATGGCTGGGCCGGCGACGGGCGGGTCCATGGCGTGGTCGAACAATGCAGAGAACATTTATTCGTTCCGTATCAACCGGGTAGAGCCGTTGCGGATTCCGCTGGTTTCGCGGGTACTGGGGCCGATGCGCTATGACTTTTTCTATGGGAGCTTGAAGGGCCATAGCTATCCGAACCATCCGTGGGTGCATGCGGAGGGCTTCGCCTTTCAGCCGACGCATAACCTGACGTTTGGATTTGAGCGAACGTTGATCTTTGGTGGTGCCGGTCATGAGCCGGTGACACTGCATACGTTTTTGAATGGATTTTTCAGCATCAACGATACGACGCAGACGGAAAAGTACTCGCGCAACGATCCGGGGGCACGGTTTAGTAACTTCAACCTGTCGTACCGCCTGCCGTTTGTGCGGAATTACCTGACGTTTTATATGGATTCGACGACGCATGACGATGTGACGCCGATCAGCGCACCGCGGCGGTCTCCGTTCCGCACGGGTTTGTATTTGTCGCAGTTCCCCAAGCTGCCGAAGCTGGATATGCGGGTGGAAGCGGTGTCGACGGACTGCTCGACGCATATCTGTTCGTTTGGCAGAGCGAACTATATTGAGACGGTTCAGCGGCAGGGGTACACGAACAAGGGGCTAATCTTTGGCGATTGGATTGGACGCGAGGCGAAGGGTGGTCAGGCGTGGCTGACGTATCACCTTTCTGGCAATGAGTGGGTGGAGTTGGCGTATTTGAACAAGAAGACGCCGTGGGATTTTATCCCCGGGGGGACGACCCAGAACCAGTTTAAGGTGTCGGTGATGAAGCGTTTGGGGCCGGATGTGGAGTTGAACGGATGGTTGCAATACGAACGGTGGAAGGCACCGTTCTATAAGCCGGGATTGCAGAGCGACACGGTGGGAGCATTCCAGGTGACGTGGTATCCGCAGTTGCATACGAGTCCTGCGCAACGGTAGGAGTGACGGCTGGCTCAGGGCGTTAGAACCAGCGATTGGAAGTACGGGAGCGAGAGTTCGAGGCCCTGGCGGAGGGTGATGGTGGGTTGCCATCCGAGGAGAGTTCTGGCCTTGGTGATGTCGGGACGGCGGCGGGTGGGATCGTCGATAGGCAGGGACTGGAAGTGGATGTCGGCAGGAGTGCCGGTTAGGGCGATGATCTCGCGGGCGCACTCGAGGATGGTGCACTCGTCGGGGTTGCCGATATTGACGGGGAGATGTTCGCGGGAACGTGCGAGCAGGAGGATGCCTTCGATGAGATCGGAGACGTAACAGAAGCTGCGGGTCTGGGAGCCGTCTCCGTAAATGGTGAGGGGTTGTCCAGCGAGAGCTTGCATGATGAGGTTGGAGATGACGCGTCCGTCGTTGGGTTGGAGCCGCGGACCGTAAGTATTGAAGATGCGTACGAGGTGGGTATCGACGCCGTAGTATCGGTGGTAGGCCATGACTGCGGCCTCAGCGAAACGCTTGGCCTCGTCGTAGACGGAACGGGGGCCGATGGCGTTGACGTGTCCCCAGTAGGTTTCGACCTGGGGATGGACTTCAGGGTCTCCATAGCACTCCGAGGTGGAGGCGTGGAGGTAGCCGGCGGCGTACTTGCGGGCGAGGTTGAGGGTATTGATGGTTCCGGCTGAGCCTACCATGAGGGTTTCGACACCGAGGCGGGCGTAGTCGGCGGGGCTGGCGGGGGAGGCGAAGTTGAAGATGTAGTCGAGGTGTCCGGGGTCGAAGGGGAGGCAGATGTCCTGCTCGATGAGGCTGAAACGCGGCTCGTTGGCCAGATGGGAGAGGTTGGAGAGATGTCCCGTGGAGAGGTTGTCGATGCCGATGACGGTGTGACCCTGGGCGAGGAGAGCATCGCAGAGATGTGAACCAAGAAAGCCTGCAGCTCCCGTCACCATAATTTGTTGCGACGACATAGTTCCCTTTCCGAAGCAGAATTACAAGTAAAGCGGGTGAACTGTGGAGGATGATGCCCCAGTATCTTTAGCCCACGATTGGTTCGCGCATATGCCGAGGTTCGACGCGATAGCCGAGGCTCCGCAACGATAGTACCGGATAGGACCGTGGAGCGAGCGGGGGGCGATGACCATTCGCTACGGCACCGCGGTGGTATTGGAGTGGGGCGTTCTGGCCGGGTAGGCTGGGGAACGTCCGATGCTGAAGTACGTGAAGCCGTGCCGGGTCATGGTGTCGGGGTCGAAGAGATTGCGTCCGTCGATGACGATGGGATAGCGCAGGGACTGCTTGAGTCTGGGGAGGTCGAGTGCGGCGAACTCGCGCCAGTCGGTGAGGATGAGCAGTGCGTCTGCTGCTTCGGCGGCGGCGTAGGAGTCTGCGGCGAAGCTGAGATGCGGGGTGGCGGGGATGACGGCGGCGGCCCGAGACATGGCTGCGGGATCGTAGGCGGCGATGGTGCATCCTTCGGCGAGGAGCATGTGGATGAGATCGATGGCGGGCGACTCTCGGATGTCGTCGGTCTCGCCCTTGAAGGCCAGCCCGAGGACGCCGATGCGTTTGCCACGGAGGGTCCAGAGGGCGGAACGGACTTTATTGAGGAAGCGTTTTTTCTGCTGGAGGTTGATCTTTTCGACCTCGGAGAGGATGCCGAAGTCGGTGCCGAGTTGCTGGGCGACGGCGCGGAAGGCGGCTACGTCTTTGGGGAAACAGGAGCCGCCGTAGCCGATGCCTGGACGGAGGAAGCGGGGACCGATGCGGCTGTCGAGACCGATGCCGCGGGCGACCTGTTCCACGTTGGCCTCGGCGGCCTCGCAGAGATTGGAGACTGCGTTGATGAAGGAGATCTTCATGGCGAGGAAGGCGTTGGAGGCGTGCTTGATGATTTCCGCACTCTTGGTGGAGGTGAGGAGGAGCGGGGGAGGATGCGCGACGGAGCAGGGGCCGACGATGGCGGCGGGCTGCTGGTAGTAGTGGCCGGGTAAGAGGGGCGTAGATGTGGCTGAGGAGATCGGCTGCGCGGTGGTGGTCGGCGCCGACGACGATACGGTCAGGGTGGAGGAAGTCGGTGACGGCGGAGCCTTCGCGGAGGAACTCGGGGTTGGAGACGACGTCGAAGAGTTGGTGGTCCACACCGTTACGCTCGATGGCACGGCGAATCCACTCGTTGGTATAGACGGGGACGGTGCTTTTTTCGACGATGACCTTGTAGGAGGTGAGTGAGCGGGCGATTTCGCAGGCTACGGCTTCGACGTAGGAGAGGTCGGCGTCGCCGTTCTCACTTTGGGGGGTTCCGACGGCGATAAAGATGGCTTGTGCGGCTAGGGTGGCCTGGGCGAGATCGGTGGTGAAGCGGACGCGGGTGTTGCGGTGTCGGGCGAGGAGATCACTGAGGAAAAGCTCGTGAATCAGGGGATCACCAGCCTGGAGGGCGGCGACTTTGGACTCGTCGTTATCGACACAGACGACCTGATGGCCCATCTCCGCGAAGCAGATGGCGGCGACGAGGCCGACGTATCCTGAGCCGATGACGGCGATCTGAACGGAATTCGGCATACGGGTGAGGAGTCCTTCTCTGGAGCCATGATAGCTGAGTTTGATGAAGGGACGGGGCATAAAGGGCTGGTGGATTGGAGATACGGGCTGAGATGTTGTCCGGATGAATTCGGGGGCTAAAAGGAGTTCTGAAAAGCAGTTCCTCGCGGCGGGGACAACGAGTAGACTGGTAGTAATGGGTTCCGAAAAGACGCAGGCTCCGCCGACCGCGCCACTCCCCGAAACATCTGCGCCCGGCTATAGCACGACTGTCACCGACACGACGCTGTCGGAGGCCTTGATCATCCTGCGGAAACGTCGCTGGGTTTTGCTGGCGGCGGTTGGCGTTGGGCTGGTGTATGGAATCTTCAAGGCACAGACGCAGCCGAAGCTGTATGAGTCGTATGGGCGGATCGAGGTACGGAGCGGGTCTTCGAACGAGTACAAGGTAAGCGCGGTGGAGGGATACAACTCGGATACGGCGTCGAAGATGCTGACCGAAGTTGCGATTCTGGAGAGCGACTCTCTGATGTTGTCGGTGGCGCGAGAGATGGACCTGGCGAACAACCCTGATTTTCTGGGGGTTAAGGGTCCGGTGGCGCACTCGGACATTAACGATAATGCCGTGCGGCAGTCGACCGTCCACCGGCTGCAGAGTGAGTTGAAGATCCAACTGGTTCCGAAGACCGACATTATCCGGCTGAGCTATGCAAGCCGAAGTGCGAAGTTGTCTGCGGATATCGTCAATAAGGTGATTTCGGATTATATTCACCGGAGTTATGAGACTCGGTTTGAGTCGACACAGCGGGTTTCGCAGTGGCTCTCTAGCCAATTGGATGACTTGAAGCAGCAGGTAGAGACCTCGCAAGAGCAGATGATGGATCTGCAGAAGAAGCTGGGAGTGCTGGGGTTCGATCCGACGCATAACCAGATCAGCACGTCGCTGGATGATCTGGCGAAGGCGGCGGGAGCGGCGAAGCTGGCTCGGATTGTTGCGGAGTCTCGCTATCGGGTGTTGAGTGGGATGGAGCCAAACTCGATTGAGGGGATGCTGGGTGCTCCGCAGGGAACGGCGCTGAGTGAGCTGAGCCAACTGCGCTCGCAGATAGCGACGCAACGGGCTGCGTATGCGCAGATGCAGGCGACCCTGGGGGAGAACCATCCGCAGGCGAAGGCCGCGAGAGCGCAGATTGCGGAGATCCAGAAAGAGATTGACACGGAACAGAATCGCCTGATGCTGCAGGCGAAAGAGAATTACGTGGTGGCACGGTCGGACGAAGACCAGACAACGGCAGCGCTGGAGGAAGAGAAGCAGGCGGCGTACAAGCTACGCGACGACCTGGTGGAGTATACGCTGCGGCAGCGGGAGTTTGAGTCGAATCGGACGCTGTATGAGAGCCTGTTGCAGCGGCTGCGCACGGCTGGGATCCAAGCGGGATTGGAGTCGTTGGAGATTGACATTGTCGATCCGGCACTGCCTTCGGCGAGTCCTCGGCTACAGCCTCAGTCGACCATTATCATCACGGCGTTGGTGTTTGGGCTGATCGGCGGCATCGTGATTGCGTTCCTGATGGAGAGTCTGGATACAGGGCTGCGGACGATTGCTGAGATCGAAAGCGTGACGGAGTTGCCGTCGCTGGCGATTGTGCCTCGGGCGCGCCGAACCGCTGCCGACGATGGGTTGAACCTGTCGACGGCACAACGGAATATCAGCGTATTGACGCAGCCCAAGTCGCAGTTTGCGGAGGCGTTCCGGTCGTTGCGGACTTCGTTGATGCTGTCGAGTGTTGGACATCCGCCGCAGGTGATTTTGTTTACGAGTGCGACGCCATCGGAAGGCAAGACTACGGTGGCAAGCAATCTGGCCTGCATTCTGTCGCAGGGAGACAGCAAGGTACTGTTGATCGATGCGGACCTGCGGCGGCCGAACGTGCATCATCGGTTTGGCCTGAACGGGAAGCTGGGACTGACGACGGTACTGACGAACAGCAGCAGCCTAGAGGATGCATTGCAGCACATTCCGGATGCGCCGAACCTGGATATTCTGGCTAGTGGCCCGGTGCCGCCGTTCCCGACCGAGATGTTGAGCTCGGGGGCGATGCGCGAGTTGCTGGAGCGGTGTATGGCTGAGTATGCGTACGTGGTGATCGATTCTCCGCCGATCTTGTCGGTGACGGATGGCGTGATTCTGGCGCGTGCGAGCGATGCCGTGGTGCTGGTGGTGCGACATGGTAAATCGAGCAAGCACGTGGTGCGTCGTGCGCGCGACCTGCTGCTGCGGGCGGGAGCACCGTTGACGGGTATTGTGTTGAATGCCGTGGATATGAGTTCGCCGGAGTATTACGGATACTACGGGTACTCTGGGTATTCCTACTCCAGCCTGGATGCGGATAGCTGGGAACCCCAAACTAGTCCAGCCGACAAGACGCGTGAGAGCAGAAAGGACTGAGCGATGACCATGGTGACACTACGAGCGTTTCTCGGTCTGAGCAGAGATGATCGGGCTGGTCGCATGAGGAAAGTGGTATCGCATGGACTGCTGGGTTTACTGGTGTTGCTGGGCTGCACGCGGATGGCTGCAGGGCAGTTTAGCGGGCCGGCGTTGGGATCAGGAACGACGGTGAACCATGCGCTGACACCGACGACCGATCCGGCGATTCTGTATCCGCCGGCGCGGGAGATTCGGCTGGCGGAGGGGGATGTGCTGGCGGTCCATCTGTACGGCATGACGGATTATCTGCCGACGGCGCGGGTGGCACTGGATGGGACGATCCAGTTGCCGCTGATCGGCGTACTGCAGGTAAAGGGCATGACGGTGCATGAGTTGGAAGTGCTGATTGCGCAGCGGTTGTCCGATGCAGGGATGTATCGCAATCCGCAGGTGTCGGTGCAGATTACGGAATCACCGAATCAGACGGTGACGGTGATTGGCGAGGCGCATGGGGTGATTCCTGTGGGGAGCGGGAAGCGATTGCTGGACGTGCTGTCGGCTGCGGGGGGCCTGCCGTCGACAGCTAGCCATATTGTTACGATCAATCGTCCTGGGGTAGCTGCGCCGATTGTGGTTGATCTGGGGACGAACCCGGCACAGAGCAATCGAGCGGATGTGCCGATTTTTGCACTGGATACTGTGGTGGTTTCGCGAGTGGGCGTGGTGTATGCGCTGGGAGCTTTTAAGTCACAGATGGCGTTTCCCCTGGTACAGGACTCCCCGTTGACGCTGATGCAACTGGCAACGCTGGCGGGCGGGGTGGGTTACGAGGGCAAGTACAAGGACCTGCGCATTATACGGACGGTTGGCGTGAGCCGGACGGTTGTGAAAGTTGATGTGAAGAAGGTGATCGAAGGCAAGCTTCCTGATCCAGTGCTACAGGCCGACGATATTGTCTTTCTGCCTACGGACAACATGAAAGCTGCGATCAAAGTTGGTGGTATCGGGACTGCCCTTGGAATTGCCAGCGTGCTGTTGTTTACCTTTCACCCGTAGAGTTTTCCGTTTCCGATTCGCGATGGTTGAATGCATTGAAGAAAGGGATTGTTCCTTGGGTGCCAAGCAAACCGGGATAGAAGCAGAACCTACGGGGCGGATACGACTGGCTTATCTGGTGAGTCATCCGATCCAGTATCAGGCCCCACTGCTGCGGCGTATTGCGCAAGAGCCAGGTATCGAGTTGACGGTTTTTTTTGCTTCGGATTTTTCGGTGCGGGGCTACCGTGATGCCGGGTTTGGCGTTGAGGTGAAGTGGGATATTCCTCTTCTGGATGGCTATCGTCATGAGTTTTTGCCGCGGTTGGAGTTGAGCAAAGCAGAAGGTGTGCTCAACCCGATTGGCTACGGCATGTATCGCCGTCTGCAGGGACGGGGGGACGACCTACCCTTCGATGTGTTGTGGGTGCATGGGTACAACACCGGAACAACAATGCTGGGGATGCTGGCGGCGAAGTCGCTGGGGATACCGGTACTGGTGCGCGCTGATGTGTGGCTGGGGGACCGGATACGGAGTGGTTGGAAGCTGGCGGTAAAGGCACTGTACTTCAAGATGCTGCAGTGGGTGGTGGATGGTGTGCTGACGATTGGCACGATGAATCATGCGTACTGGAAGCATTATTTTGGCGAGGACGTACCGCTTTTCCTGATGCCGTATGCGGTGGATAACGAGTACTTCCAGCAACGGAGCAAGGAGGCGGAGGCAAATCGCAGTGCGTTGCAGCGGGAGTTGCAGTTGGATGGCGAGCGACCAGTGATTCTGTTTGCCTCCAAGCTGCAGGGGCGCAAGCGCTGTAGCGATTTATTGAAGGCGTATGGGGATTTAGTGCGAAGGCAGACGCTGAGTCAGCAGCCTTATCTGGTGATTGTTGGCGATGGCGAGGAGCGAAGTGCGCTGGAGGAACAGGCCAAGGCAGAGGGATTGGACGACGTACGGTTCTGCGGATTTCAAAATCAGACGCAGATGCCGCGGTATTTCGATCTATGCACGGTGTTTGTGTTGCCATCGCGACATGAGCCATGGGGGCTGATCGTGAATGAGGTGATGAACGCGGGGCGTCCGGTGATTGTTTCCGATGAGGTGGGATGTTATCCGGATCTGGTGCGGGATGGGATGGAACGTCTGGTGTTTCCGGCAGGAGATGTTGCAGCGCTGACCGCTGCTTTGGAGCAGATGCTGGTCAACCCTGAGGTTGCAGCGGCGATGGGACGACGAGGGCTGGAACGAATTCGCACGTGGAGTTTTGAAGAGGACGTGACGGTACTTCGTGGAGCGCTCATGGCCATGACTGGGAAGGCTTGCCGGCCATGAGCAACGTGCGAGCGAGGGGGCCAGCGGTGGCCGGATGGCAGGCAGTATGGGAGAGATGATGCGGAAGAAGGTCCGAGTCGCTTACCTGGTGAGTCATCCGATTCAGTATCAGGCTCCTCTGCTGCGACGTATCGCACAGGAGGAAGACATAGAACTGCGGGTTTTATTTTCTTCCGATTTTTCAGTACGAGGCTATCGGGATGAAGGCTTCGGGGTGGAGGTTCACTGGGACGTTGCGCTGCTGGATGGGTATAGTTACGAGTTTTTACCTCGATTGCGCGACCAGGGGAAGACAGGATTTGCATCACTGATCAACTATGGCATTTGGAGCCGACTGGATGGGGGAGGTAAGGCAGAGGGCTATGATGTGCTGTGGACACATGGATATTGGTCAGTGAATGCGCTGCAAGGTATTGTTGCGGCAAAGGCGCTGGGGGTGCCGGTGCTGTTGCGCGCGGAAGCTACGCTGATTGATCGGAAGCGCACGCGATGGAAGCTAGCAATCCGACGAATCTTCTTCCGCTTGCTGGGGCATCTGATTGATGGAGTACTTTCGATTGGCAGTTTGAACAAGGAGAACTGGCAGCATTATCTGGGGGCAGATTTTCCTGAGTTTTCGATGCCCTATGCCGTGGATAATGAGTTTTTCCAAAGGCGAAGTCGTGACGCAGCCGCGGGTCGGGAGCAGTTGCGTAGCGAGTTAGGACTGGAGGCTGGGCGTCCCGTGATCCTGTTTGCGTCGAAGCTTACCGAGCGGAAACGATGTGTGGATCTGCTGGATGCTTATGTTTTGCTGGTGGAAAGCGAAGCACTGGCGTCAGTTCCCTACCTGGTAATTGTGGGTGACGGTGAGGAGCGACAGGCTCTGGAGGCCAAGGCAGCAGCTAGCGGTTTGAGCGGGATTCGGTTCTGCGGGTTCAAGAACCAGTCGGAGTTGCCGCGGTACTTCGATTTGGCGAGTGTGTTTGTGCTGCCCTCGCGACATGAGCCGTGGGGGCTGATTGTGAATGAAGTGATGAATGCGGGTCGAGCGGTGATTGTGTCGGATCATGTGGGCTGTCAACCGGACCTGATTACCGAGGGCGTAGAGGGGTGTGTGTTTCCAGTAGGCGATGTGGCTGCGCTATCGGAGGCGTTGCAGAGGGTTCTGGGTGAGGACGAGACTGCGACGAGGATGGGAGAGCAGGCGCTGAGGCGGATTACCGGATGGAACTTTGAGGAAGACGTGCGAGGATTGCGAAGAGCGATTGCAGCGGTAACGAAGAAGATTGAAGCCTGAAGACGATGAAGCGAGAACGTGAGCGATGCCCAGCGGATGGGCTGAATGGTGAATTGAATACGATGCGGATATTGCACATTATTGGAACATTAAACCCGGCTGCTGGTGGCCCGACTGAGTCGGTGCGGGTGCTGCTGAGTTATGGACCGATAGGCTACACGGGCGAGGTGGTGACGCTGGATGATCCGGAGGCGCCGTATCTGAAAGATGTCGGGTTTCCGGTGCATGCGTTGGGACCGACGGTGACGAACTATGGTTTCAATTGGAAGCTGATTCCGTGGTTACGTGCGAATCAGCATCGTTTTGACGGCGTGGTGGTGAACGGTTTGTGGCAGTACTCCGGCTATGCTGCATGGCGTGTACTGCGGGGCCGTACACCGTATGTGGTGTTCACGCATGGGATGCTGGACCCTTACTTCAAGCGCGCTTTTCCGCTGAAGCATGCAAAGAAGTGGCTGTACTGGATGCCGATTGAGTACCGGGTGCTGCGTGATGCGTATCGTGTGCTGTTTACTTCGAAGGCGGAGAAGCAGCTTGCGGAGCAGAGTTTTGCTCGTCATCGGTGGAATCCGTATGTGGTTCCCTATGGTGCGAGCGGGCCGGTAGGCGATGCGAATGCGCAGAAAGAGGCGTTTTTCGATGTGTGCCCGCTGGTCCGCGGGAAGAGGTATCTGATCTTTCTGGGCCGGATCCATCGGAAAAAGGGCTGCGATCTGCTGATCGATGCGTTTGTGAAGGTGGCGGCCGAGGACCCGGAGTTGCACCTGGTGATGGCTGGGCCGGATCAACAGCAGTGGAGCAAGACTTTGAAGGAGAAGGTGGCGGCAGCACGGATACGCCCTCGCGTTCATTGGCCGGGTATGTTGATCGGGGATGCGAAGTGGGGATCGTTGCATGCGGCGGAGGCATTTATTCTGCCGTCGCACCAGGAGAACTTCGGGATTGCGGTTGCCGAGGCGCTGGGGTGTGGGAAGCCGGTGCTGTTGGCGGACAAAGTGAATATCGCCGAAGAGATTGCGGAGTACGGCGCGGGGTTGATGGAGAGCGATACGCTGGAAGGGACGGAGCAACTGCTACGGCGGTGGCTGGCGATGTCAGTGGAAGAGCGTGAGGCCATGGGACTGGTGGCGACGAAGTGCTTCCACGAGAAGTACGATATGCGGGAGAATGCTCGGACGATTATTCGTCTGTTCGACAATGTGAGGCAAGGCAAACTGTAGGCAGGTAGGCGATAGGGACACGGGAGATGGCGAGGCAGATTCATTACAAATCGGCAGACCATATAGCGGCAGAGAGTGCGGCGGACCCCTATCTGCGGCCTGCATTTTCTGTGCAGGACAAGTTGCGGCGGATGCTGTGGAATCTATGCTGGCTGCTGCTGTACCGTACTTCTCCGCGACCGATGCATGGGTGGCGGAGTTGGTTATTGCGAGGGTTTGGGGCGAGGATGGGGGCGAACTGTCATTTTTATCCGGGGTCGAAGGTGTGGGCGCCCTGGAATCTGATGTGCGCCGACCAGGTGACGGCTGGAGATGGCGCGGAGATCTATAACCCGGCACCGGTGACGTTGGGATCGCACGCGATTCTGTCGCAGGGAGCGTATGTGTGCGGTGCAACGCATGATTACAACGACGATGCGTTTCCTTTGCTGGCGTATGCGATGTCGATTGGAGCGTATGCGTGGGTGTGTGCGCGAGCGT
>DAICZO010000165.1 GCA_027311125.1 Acidobacteriaceae bacterium | reverse complement strand
TGGTTTGCGGGTGGCCTGGGTGCGGGGATGCAGCCGAGGCCACCTGGGGATGGAGGCTATTCGCCGGGAGCGTGGAAGCCTACGAGTACGGGCGGGTTGTCGCGCTGGACGGGTACGAGGTTGACTCCGGCGAGTTGGGTGCGAAGGGCTTCGTCGTCGTGGCGGGCGAAGTAGGCGCGTAGATCTTCGCCGGGGTTGCGGGTTTCGAGGTAGGTGTTGAGGAGGCGTTCGATGGCGTCGGGGCAGTCTTCGGCGGCGGCGCGGAAGCCGATCTGGCGGGCGATGCTGGCGTACTTGCCTACGGCTCCGCCGACGCAGAAGTAGAAGGCGTCGACTATTTTGCCGTCCTTCTTGATCTTTTTGCCTTCGAGGCCGATGTCTGCGATCCAGCTTTGTCCGCAGGAGTTGGTGCAGCCGGTGACGTTGATGCGGACCTGCTGATCGAAGCCGGGGAGGCGGTCTTCGAGTTCGGAGACGAGCCACTTGTTGAAGCCCTTGGTCTCTGCGATGGCGAGCTTGCAGAACTCGGTGCCGGTGCAGGCGATGGCTCCGCGCCAGAAGGCGGAGGTGTCGACGTGGAGGCCGATGCTGTTGAGTTCGATAACGAGTGCGGCGGTTTCGCGATCGGGGACGTTGGTGATGAGGATGTTCTGGCCAATGGTGGCGCGGAGTTGTCCGTTGCCGTACTTGTCGGCGAGGTCGGCGAGTTTGCCGAGCTGGTCGCCGGAGAGACGGCCGTTGAGGACGGAGGCTCCGACGGTGCTGAGCCCGGGCTGCTTCTGGGGAGTGATGCCGATGTGGTCGCGGTAGACATCGTCGGGGACGGTATCCGCGGAGACGGGGCTGGGATCGAGCTTGTAGCCGAGCTTGGCTTCTATGGCTTCGAGCATGGACTCGGCGGTCCAGCCGTGGCGCATGAAGAGGTACTTGATGCGGGCGCGGGTGCGGTTTTCGCGGAGGGCGGTCTGCTCTTTGAAGATGCGGACCATGGCGGTGACGACTTCGAGGGCTTTGTCCTGAGGGATGAAGGCGGGGATGCGTACGGCGAGATGCGGCTCGGTGGAGAGGCCGCCGCCGACGCGGAGGGTGTAGCCGATCTCTTCGACGCCGTTGACGGTGCGCTTGATGGCGGTGAGGGCTACGTCGTTGATCTCTGGATAGGTGCACCAGATGGGGCAGCCGGTGACGGAGATTTTGAACTTGCGCGGGAGGTTGTAGAACTCTGGGTTGGCGGTGAGAAGGTGAGCGATCTCGACGGCAAGGGGGCTGGCGTCGATGAGTTCGTGGCCGTCGATGCCAGCGAGGGGGCAGCCGGTGACGTTGCGGACGACGTCTCCGCAGGCTCCCTTGGGGGAGAGATTGATTTCGGTGAGGGCGTCGACGGTTTCGACGAGGGAGTCGATGGTGAGCCAGTGGAGTTGGATGTTCTGGCGGGTGGTGATGTCGGCGAGGTTGCGGGCGTTCTTTTTGGTGAGTTCGGCGATGACGCGGGTCTGGTGGGAGGTGAGCAGGCCGTTGGGCATGCCGATACGCATCATGAAGTAGGGACTGGTCTTGCCTTCGCCGCCGGAGCCGCCGGTGACACCGAGGCCGTCGCCCTGGGTGTATACGCCCCACCACTTGAAGTAGAGGCCGGTCCACTCGGGAGCGACGGTGTCGCGTCCGCCCTTGGCGTACTCGCGGACTTCGTCCAATGCTTCCCAGGGGTTTTTCGCGAGCTTGAGGCGCTCGGACTTCTGGGCCTTGGTTTCTTTGACGGCGGGGGCGGCGGGTGTGGCGGCGAGATCGGTCATGATGGGTTGGTTCCTTTTTCGGCGAAGAGCGAAGTAGAAGCGCTTGAATTTTTGAGGATGGTGCAAAAGAAAAAGCCCACTGGCTGAGTGGGCGCGGTGTGCATTTGCTGTGGGGTTCGAGACTTTAGGTGGTCATCGAGTTCAGACAAAGGCAGTAGCGCGCGGCACCCGGACAACAGGTGGTTCCCATGACTGCGCCCTGCATGAAGTGACTGAACATTGATTTAAGCCTACTGAGAGGTTTGTGGGATGTCAAGCAAAAGTGAGGCTGGCCCTTTGGGTGGCGGATGAGGGGCTAGTCGGCTTCGGCGAGGGAGAGTTTGTGGCGGACGTCGGAGCCTCGGACCCAGAAGATGACGTCTTCTGCGATGTTGGTGGCGTGATCGGCTGCACGCTCGAGGTTGCGAGAGACGATGATGGCGTTGAGGGCCTGGCTGCTGAGTTCTGGTTGCCGCTGCATGACTTCGACCAGTTCTGCCTGGACGGTGCGGTTCATGTCGTCGATCTCATCGTCCATCTTGAGGACGTGCTCGGCGAGTTTGGCGTCGGCTTCGAGGAGGGCCTGGATAGCTGTGCGAATCATGACGCCGACTTTTTCGCCCATTTCGGGGATATCGAGGGGCAGGGAGATGGCGGGCATATCCTTCATGGTGCGAGCGCGCTGGGCGATGTTGGAGGCCTGGTCGCCGATGCGTTCGAGATCTCCGTTGATCTTGATGACGGAGAGGATGAAGCGTAGATCGATGGCCATGGGCTGCTCTTTGGCGAGGAGGTCGTAGGCCATCTCGTCGACGGAGGTTTCGGCTGCGTTGATTGCGTTCTCGATCTCGAAGACGTGCTCGCAGAGGCTGAGGTCCGTGGCGATGTAGGCTTCGAGCGCGAGGCCCAAGGCCTGCTGCGAGAGGGCTGCCATGGCGAGGAGCTTGTCCTTGAGTGCGACGAGTTGCTGCTGGAAGTTAATGCGGGGCATGGATCTGGCTCCCTCTTGAAACTGATTCGTATATTGTGACGCACTGTAGACGACGAGGTGATGAATATTGTGTAGAGGAGTGGTGAGGTGGACTAGTCGGCCTCGGAGAGGGAGAGTTTGTGGCGGACGTCGGAGCCTCGGACCCAGAAG
>DAICZO010000130.1 GCA_027311125.1 Acidobacteriaceae bacterium | reverse complement strand
GTACCACACTGGTCGCGCTGCTGCTCCGTCCCGCCCACGCCGGCGCCGCCACCGCCCTCACCCTCGCCCACGTCGGCGACAGCCGCTGCTATCGACTTCGTGCCCGCAGCCTCACCCAGCTCACCGACGACCACTCTCTCGTAGAAGAGCAGCTCCGCGCCGGTCAGATCACCGCTGCCGAGGCTGCCCTCTCGCCCATGCGCAACCTCATCACCAGCGCCGTCGGCTCGCTCCCCCAGGTCGAAACCGAGATCCAGAGCCACCGCCCTCAGCCCGGAGATATCTACCTGCTCGCCTCCGACGGCCTCACCCGCGAACTCTCCGACAACGAGATCGCCATGCTCCTCGATCAGATCCCCTCGCCCGCCACCCAGCCCTACCTCGCCGCAGCCTGCGAGTCCCTGATCAAAGCGGCCAACCACAACGGCGGCCACGACAACATCACCGTCCTGCTCGTCGCCTTCCCCAGATCCAACCCTTCGCAAAACTAACCACCCATTCCCGCCGTCGCCAGCCACTGCTGGTGCAAACTTGCTACACTGCCTAGTCGCACCCATCCGCTTATGACCCAATCTCAAATCATCGGAATCCTCGGTGCCGGAACCATGGGCAACGGCATCGCCCACGTCTGCGCTCGCTCCGGCTTTCCCGTTCTGCTCTGCGATGTCGCCCAGCCAGCCCTCGATCGCGGCCTGAGCACCATCCACAAAAACCTCGCCCGCGAAGTCTCCAAGGCCAGGCTCACCCAGCAACAGGCCGACGAAGCCTACGCACGCATCACCCCCACCATCGACCGTGACGCTCTCGCGCCCTGCCGCCTCGTTATCGAGGCTGCAACCGAGAAATTCGAGATCAAATCTGCCCTCTTTCGCGATCTCGACCGCATCCTCGCGCCCGAAGCCATCCTCGCCTCCAACACCAGCAGCATCTCCATCACTCGCCTCGCCGCCGTCACCCAGCGCCCTGCCCAGGTCATCGGCATGCACTTCTTCAACCCCGTCCCGGTCATGAAGCTGGTCGAGATCATCCGTGGCCTGCAGACCTCACAAGCCACCTTCGATGCCGTCCGGGCGCTCTCCCTGCAACTCGACAAGATTCCCGTCGAGGTCAACGACGCCGCCGGCTTCGTCTCCAACCGCGTCCTCATGCCGCTCATCAACGAGGCCATCTACGCCGTCCACGAGGGGGTCGCCACCCCCGAGGCCATCGACACTATCTTCCGCGAGGGCATGGCCCACCCCATGGGGCCACTCACCCTCGCCGACTTCATCGGCCTCGACGTCTGCCTCGATATCATGCGCGTCCTCGTCGATGGCCTCGGCGATGCCAACTACCGCACCAGGCCCCTGCTCGTCCGCAGGGTCGATCCCGGTTGGCTCGGACGAAAATCCGGCAAAGGCTTTTACACCTACACCAACGTCTAGCGCCACCCACCGGCATCACCACCATCCGGCTGACGCTTTTACACGCTTGGAGCATCCAACGCATCAGGAGAACACATGCCTCAGGAACTTTACTTCGAAGACTTTTACCTCGGCCAGAACTTCCACTCCGTCGGCAGCATCAAGATCACCGCCGAGGAGATCAAAGAGTTCAGCAAGAAGTACGACCCCCAGCCCTTTCACCTCGACGAGGCAGCCGGCGAGCACTCCTTCTTCAAAGGTCTCGCGGCCTCCGGTTGGCTCACTGCCGCCGTCGTCATGCGCCTCCGCGTCCAGTCCATCACCGTAGCTGGAGGCATGATCGGCGCAGGCGTCGAAGAGATGCGCTGGACCGAACCCGTCCGCCCCGGAGATACCCTGCGCACCGAGATTGAGGTCATCGGCGTCCGCCACTCTTCCTCACGCAAAGACTTTGGCATTGTGCGCACCCGTACCCTCGCCTTCAATCAGAACGATCAGGTCGTCCTGCGCTCCACCGTCAACTTCCTCGCTCCCGTCCGGCCCACCGCCTGACGCGACGCCACTACTCCCAGCAGAACGGGCCGTCCGAAGACGGCCCGTTCTCGTAAGCGCAAACACTCGATCTACTCCCGACCGATCCCGCGCTGCAATTGCAATCCGGGTCTTTGGTTCCATTCCAGAACGCCAGTTCCATTCCAGTCGGGCAAGATAGTCAGGCGCATCACGACCTTACCCCACTCCCTACCAGAAATAAGTCGCTTCAATCTTCGGTGTGCCCGGCTGTCCATCGATGATCTGTGTGCTCAGCACCACCTCGACATTCTTCTTGCCACCCTGCCCCCGCGCTATCTGCTCCAACTCCGCCAGGTCCGACGGGTCAGTCAAAAACTCTCCAGCAGCCAATGTGCTGCCCTGTCCAATGCCCGCCGCAATCACGCACAGTTGCCCCGTGTCCTGGTCGGTAAATCGGGCCACAATCGCATACTCACGGTAGTTGTTGGCGTTCTCTTCCTTCGGACGCTCCGTAAACCACTTCGGCGCTTCCTTCGACTGGCTGTCCGCAATCCACTCCTGCTTGAACTCCGTATCGTTGCCAAAGTGATACCGCAGAGGCTTCGTCAAGCGCATCGTCCACGCATTATCAAACGCACCCACAAAGATCGTCGGCCCCGCCCGCAAATCCGATAGCGTCGTCGCCTCGGAACCCTTCAACGTGTACTTCTTGCCATGCGACAGCAATACGCTCCCCACCTTGGCAATCGTAGAGAGATCATCCAGATTCACCGCACTCATCTCCGTCGGAACCACCACCTGCCGACTCGGATCAGCGGCATCCACCGCCAGATTGGTGCTTTGGAATCGCTCCACAATGCAGAACAGCGCCGGATCACTCGAATTCAACAACGGTCCCCAGAAAAAATCGATCGGCGAAGCATGGACCATCCGCCAAGCATAGTTAGCACCCCCTGCAATCAACAGGCACACCAGCGCCACAGACAAACCAACCCAACGCCGCGGTGCCGGGTTCGCCACCTGTAGTGGTACTACCGGTGGCATTTCCATCGTCCGCACCGGTATATCGGTCCCCGACCCTGTGCGAGAGTCCCTCGGCCAATAAAACTGCGGCACATACGAGCCCGCATCGAGCGAGATGCGCAACTCCGCTTCGTGCCCCGGCTCCTGGTAGTACTGTGCGATCCGTTTCCGGATCTCCGCCGCAGTCACCCGCACAATGGGATCGGACGAGGTGTCGTAGTCCGCATTGCGCCCAAAGATCTCCACCCCCAGCGTCCGCTCCTTCAGCAACTCCGTCCCACCCGCCAGCGTCTTCTCCACCACAAACCGGAGAAAAGCAGGGAACCGGCGACTATGGCTGAAGTGACGGTTCTGCAATAACCGCTCAAGCTGTTCTACGACCGCCGTCTTCTCGGCATCGTTCAACTGGTTCGGGTTTGCAAAAGCCAAATCCACTGACATAACAGGACGCCCGCTGCGAGCGAAACCAATTGTACCCCCTCAGTGCCATCCGTGACACATTTGTCTAACCTGCTCATCTGTATAGACTTGCACAGCTATTTACCGGATAAGAATCGCTCCAATACCGCAAAGACCTTATCCACCCCCCAGCCGGACGATACTGTTCTCCCCGCAGGTCACATCACTCCTGCACCCTTCCTATGAGCCTTCAGTCTTCCGCCTCTTCCTACGCCGTCGCCACGCTCATCCCATCCGATCTCGATGCCCTCTACCCATCTCACATCGTCGATTCCTCCTCCTCCGCTTCGTCCGGTTACCTGTTCGTCTCCACCTTCCGGGCCAAGTCCGGTTCCGAGCTGCTCCTCCGCTACGAACTCGAACGCCTTATCACCCACACCCGTCGCGATCGCGCCTGCCTCTTCTGCGACCTCTTCCGCCTCTCGGCCGACGGCTCCGTCTTCGTCATCCACTCTGTCTGGTCCAATCCCGACAACTGGCTCCGCCGCTCCGGCTGGCAAGGCCACCCCGCCGGATTAGGCCTCATCGACCAGTGCCTGCTCGCCCCCATCGAAGTCGTCGAGCTACAGGAAATCCCCTGATCCATATCCACCACCAGCCAGGAAGCAACGCCAGCACTCCTAATCCACCGCCAACCCGCGTATGTTAACCAAATGAGAATGACCGTGCTAGCCTCGGGTTCCAAAGGCAATAGCACCGTCATCTCCAGCTCCCGCACCCGTCTGCTCGTCGATGCCGGCCTCTCCTGCCGCGAACTCCTGCGCCGCATGGCCCTCGTCGGGGAAGACCCCGCCACCCTCAACGCCATTCTCATCACCCACGAGCACATCGACCACGTCGCCGGACTCGCCGTCCTCGCCCGCCGCCTCAACATACCCGTCTTCTTCACCGAACCCACCCACCGTGCCTGGGTCCGTATGCTCACCCCCCGCACCACCATGACCTACGCCAAATGGCTGGACCACGTCCAGCAGGAGAAAGC
>DAICZO010000142.1 GCA_027311125.1 Acidobacteriaceae bacterium | reverse complement strand
GCCCGCCGGCAAGCCGGACGCGGACGCAGTCGCAGGCGCCGCTGCTGCAGGCGTTGCGCCGGAGGCCTTCAGCACAATGGCGGAGATGACCTTGTCACTGGCCCCCGCGCCTTTCAACGCGATCAGCCCATCCGCCGTGGTGTCATATTTGCCCGGCGAAGCGTTGATTGTGGAGACAATCAAGTCTTCTGAGAGTCCCGCTTTGATCAGCTTGACAACCGCATCGTTGTTGAGCACCTGCTGTGCATTCACCAAGGGACAAATCAACAAAAATATCAGCACAAGAACGCATTTGCGCACGAGTAGTCTCCCTGCCATTCAAGGCAACAGAAATGAGTTTCAAAGAAGCAATGAAATCATCTGTCCAAAGACCAGTCTTAGCAAGCAGAGAATGATTTCCGGCAGGCTGACGCAGGGCAAAGCGGGGCCAGGATTCGCTGTGGAGGGGGTCTCGCTCCTGCATCCGCAACGCGTTGCCCAGGCTCTTTTTGAACCGGCTGCCGGGCGGCGGCGCGCAAGGGAAACGCTCGTTTGCTCCGCTGACTCCGGTATGCTAACCTTGGATTCTGTGCCGTAGTATGCGCGGAGCGGAAGTGTGTCCGCGCCTTCTTCGGGACTCCGGAGTCCGTTTCCGGGGTGGCATGGGCTGGCGTAGCTCAGCTGGTAGAGCATCTGATTTGTAATCAGAGGGTCGGGGGTTCAAATCCCTTCGCCAGCTCCACTCTTCAGGGTTCCGGGTCCGGAAAACGGCAGGAAGTTTGGACCGGTGACAGGGCATTTTTCGCCGGGCCTGTCCTCTGCGGTGAATCCACTGAGGTGCAGATGCTCCGATATGCCGGAGGTTCTCCGGGCGGGGTCTGATGCGCTGAAAGCACCGCACAGGCGCAGGCGGCAGGATTGGACTCCGGGAGCGGATTGCGCTCTTGGATGGTTGGGCACAGGTGGCCGAGCGGTTAATGGCAGCAGACTGTAAATCTGCCGCTCCTTGCGAGCTACGGAGGTTCGAATCCTCCCCTGTGCACCACGGTTGAAGGGCTGGAAAGCGCGGAAGGCCGCGGGTAAGGATGGGCTCAGCGTGGATCGCGAAGCAGCCAAGCGCTCCGGCTCTGACCTCGCAAGACGGTACCCCTGGGCTCTGGCGTTGTACGGCGTTTTGGCAGTGCTGGTCTGGTTCACCATGGATGCAGGCAAAGTCCTGGTGATGGGCAGGCCGGTGGAGTTGAGGCTGGGTCCATTGATCGTCCTGGGCGGTTTCGCCCTGCGAACAGTGGTGGCCATGCAGGCGGATCGCATCCGCAGCAGTGGGTTGAAGGGCGGCAGTCCAGCGCCCGAAGAGTTTGAGAAGGGCTGATGTAGCTCAGTTGGTAGAGCACTCCCTTGGTAAGGGAGAGGTCACCGGTTCAATCCCGGTCATCAGCTCCAGAAATTCAGCTTCGAGCTGTTAGCCCCTGGCTTCTAGCTTGGGTGGTGGCTGGGTGAGCCTCCGAGGCATGAAGTGGCAGGATGGGGCTGAAAGTTAACAGCTGGAAGTGAAGAGCTGTTTTGCGGCGGGAGTAACTCAGTGGTAGAGTCACAGCCTTCCAAGCTGTTGGTCGCGGGTTCGATCCCCGTCTCCCGCTCCAGAGTTTGGCAACAGGCGCAGTAAGGCCTGAGGCAAAAGGGAAAGGGTTCTAGGAAGAATGTTTGAGCAGGCAGCCATCGCCGTTCAGGATGAGCAGGGCTACAGAAACTTCCACGCGCTGCTGGATGAAACCTTCGATCTGCGTCAGGTTGAGGTTTTTCTGAATCGCGTGGTTCGTTCGGGTCTGAGTATTCGGAATTTCGAGGCCATCCTCGGCCGCGGCTACCTCGGCAGGAATGCAGCCGCACTCTATAGTGCTCTGCCCGTCTCCGACCAGGCCCTGACCCGCGAACGCTACCTGCGCCTGGTGGAAGCGGTGCCGGCTGAGCTGCGGCAACGGTATTTCAAGGCCTACGCGTACTACTGAGGCGAGGCGAAATTGGTTGAGGAGCGCTCGGGTAAATCCGAAGCTCAAATTGAACAAAGTCCAACGAAAGGGATTGAAGTTTCATGGCGAAGGAAAAATTTGATCGTTCGAAGCCGCACGTGAACGTGGGTACGATCGGGCATATTGATCACGGCAAGACGACGTTGACGGCGGCGATCACGAAGGTATTGTCGAAGCACAATCCGAAGATTGCGTTCCGTTCGTTTGACTCGATTGACAACGCGCCGGAAGAGCGAGAGCGCGGCATCACGATTGCGACGGCGCACGTGGAGTACGAGACGGCGAACCGTCACTATGCGCACGTGGACTGCCCCGGCCACGCCGACTACATCAAGAACATGATTACGGGCGCGGCGCAGATGGACGGCGCGATTCTGGTGGTGGCGGCGACGGATGGACCGATGCCGCAGACCAAGGAGCACGTTCTGCTGGCCCGCCAGGTGGGTGTTCCGTACATCGTGGTTTTCCTGAACAAGTGCGACGCGGTGGAGGATGCGGAACTGATCGACCTGGTCGAGATGGAAGTGCGCGAGCTGCTGTCGAAGTACCAGTTCCCTGGCGACGATGTGCCGGTGATTCGCGGCTCGGCTTTGGGCGCGTTGAACGGCGAAGCGCAGTGGGAAGCGAAGATTGACGAGCTGATGGATGCGGTGGACAAGAATGTGCCGCAGCCGGACCGCGCGGTGGACCAGCCGTTCCTGATGCCGATTGAAGATATCTTCTCGATCTCGGGCCGTGGCACAGTGGTGACGGGCCGTATCGAGCGCGGCAAGGTGAAGGTGGGCGAGGAAGTGGAGATTGTGGGCTTCCGCGAGACGCGCAAGACGGTTGTGACGGGCGTGGAGATGTTCAAGAAGCAGCTGGACGAAGGTCTGGCTGGGGACAATGCGGGGCTTCTTCTGCGCGGCATACCCAAGGAAGACGTGGAGCGCGGGATGGTGCTGGCGAAGACCGGCTCGATTACGCCGCATACGAACTTCAAGGGCGAAGTCTATGTGCTGTCGAAGGAAGAGGGTGGCCGTCATACGCCGTTCTTCAAGGGATACCGTCCGCAGTTCTACTTCCGCACGACGGATGTGACGGGCGTGGCGGAGCTTCCTGCGGGCACGGAGATGGTGATGCCGGGCGACAACGTGCAGCTTCAGGTGGA
>DAICZO010000137.1 GCA_027311125.1 Acidobacteriaceae bacterium | reverse complement strand
AGCGCCCCTGAACCAGCAGCAGGGCAGGGAACAGACCGCTCCCCCAGGAAAAGCAAAAAGGGCCAGACCCTGAGGCCCAGCCCTTCCGCATCCCATCAACCTCTGCTTACTTCGCTGCTTCCGTCCCTTGGATGAAGCTCGCCACATCGTCGTGGAACTGCTTCAGCACCCCTTCGTTCACATACACCATGTGCCCCGCCGGGTAGTAGTGGTAGCTGATGTTCGACTGCAGCTTCTGCGGAATCGGCAGATGATGCATCTCGAACTTGCCCTCGAAGTACGGTGTCGCCAGGTCGTAGTACCCGCCCGCCAGCATCACCTTCATCTTGGGATTCTCCTTCATCGTCAGCGCCAGGTCCGGCATCACATTCACGCCCCCCTCGCTCTGCGTCGCCGGCGGACCACCCGGAGCCTGATGCCGCAGGTCCCAGCTGAAGTTCGCATCCATATACGCACCCGGCTTGTACGTCTGGTCCGCGCCATACTTCAGCTCCGTCCGCATGTACTGGTTAATCGCCGTCGTGTACGCCGAGCTGATCGCCTGGCTCTGCGGATCGTACTCCGCCTCCTCGCTTAGCGGATCAAAGTCCGGCCCTTTGTAACGCGTATCCAGACGCCCCGTCGTCAACCCATCCGCATCCTGCAGATTCTTGCTGAACGCTCCGCCGCTCACCCGCAGATTCGACTTCAGCAGGTAAGCCACCGGCAGGCCCGTATACCCATGCAGCTTCTCCGCCACCGCCTGCTTCTGCGCCTCGGGCAACTCGCTCCCCTGCAGCAGCGCGCTCATGTACTCACCCAGCGCATACTGCTCTACCTCCTTCAAAAACGGCTCCAGCGCCGCTGGAGGATTCGGCAGCTTCTTGTGGTAAAAAGCGCTCGCCGCATACGTCGGCAACGCCAGCGCATACGCCTGGTCCACTCCCGGATTCCACTTCGGCCCATCCACGCTGTTATCAAAGCTCAGAATCGCCGACAGCAACACAATCCCATTCAAATCCACATTCTGCAACGCCGCGCTCAACACCGCACTCCGCGGCGTCCCGTAGCTCTCTCCAAACAAATACTTCGGCGAGTTCCACCGCTCATACTTCGTCAAAAATCGCCGGATAAACCGCTCGAACGCATGCGCATCCTGGTCCGTCCCCCAGAACGCCTTCTCTTTGTCCTTGCCCAGTATCCGGCTGAACCCCGTCCCCGGTGCATCGATAAACACCAGGTCCGTCGTATCCAGCAGGCTGTAGTCGTTGTTCACAATCTTGTACGGCGCCGCCGCATCGTGCTGCGTATCCGTCGTCAACACCCGCCGCGGCCCAAAGCTCCCCATATGCAGCCACATCGTCGCCGAACCCGGCCCGCCGTTATACAAAAACATCACCGGCCGTGTCTCAGAAGCAGCGCCCTTCTTGAAGTAAGCCGTATAAAACATCCGCGCCGTCGCCGGGGCATCTTCTGGCTTCGCCGCATCCGGCGCATTCACGCCGGTATCCGCCAGCATCTTCCCATCCAGCCCCAGCAGCGCATCCTGCGCATCCGTCGCCCCTACCGTAATCGTCCCCGCCACTGCCTTGTACGCGATCGCCTGACCACCTACCGTCACACTGCCCTCGGTAGTCGAATCCACCGCCGCAGCCGCCACCGGAGCCACCGCCGTTCCCGTCACCACCACCTTCTCGTCTTTCTTCTCCGTCTTGCCCTGCGCCCCGGCCCCAACCCAGCAACCCAGCACCAGCCCCACTGCCGCCAATCCACAAACC
>DAICZO010000134.1 GCA_027311125.1 Acidobacteriaceae bacterium | reverse complement strand
CAGCTTCTCAAGGCTCATGCCGATTCAGGGAGGCGATGACCGGGCCACCTGCCGCGCATCGGCGGAGGTGGGGCACCGGGCGACACACGCTAGCTAAGGTTGCGTGCCCTTGCGCGAAAGACTCCATAGACGACGACCCCGCACCAGAAGACTGTGATGCCAGTGATGATCGCGCTTTCAAAGACGTACTTGTCCCGTGTGATGCTTGCCGGAGCGCTGCATCCGGCAATGGCGAGTGTGCGAGAGACGGTTGCGGTGAGGGCTATCAGGGAGATCAGGAGGAGTGAGGCGCGCGGCTTCCGCTGCGGGGATTGCGCCGATACCGGCTGGACTGGAGCAGTCTTGCGATACCAGATTCTGAACCAGAGCAGGAGCACAGCGGCGCCCACGACGGTGCTGCCGTGCTGGAGAATCCGCAGGTACTCAAGCTGGAAACCATCGGGCAGTTGCATGGTGCGGTGCAGGAACAGCCAGTGGCGGTAGGGCCAGAAGCCACGGTGGGTGAAGGAGTCCCAGAGGATGTGGGTGGCGATTCCGATGAGGATGGAGAGCAGAGCGAGGGCCAACTGCGCAGTGTTTCGGATGGGGAGGGTGGAAGGGCCAAGCGGAATCCGCTGCTGCACGCCCTGCGGCAGCCAGGTATAGAGCGGTTCTTTGAGTAAGGTGTGAAAGAGCCAGAGCGAGATGAATGCGACGGGCAGGTCTAAGAGAAAGACGCCGGGAAGGGTATGGCCGAATCCTCCCCTGGGCGAGAAGCGGAGGAAGTACTCGAAGTCCGGCACCATGGAGCCGATGACCAGCGCGGAGGGGAGCAGCCGCGTGCGCAGGAATGGGAGGGTTGCGGCGGGATGCGAGAGGGTGAACGGCATTGCCCCTATTATCAGCGCGAGGGGCGTGGTGAGAAGTCCGAACGGTTGCGTACGGGCGCTGGGCGGCGAGTGGCTTTGGATCTCTTGTAAAGTGGCGGCAAAGATGGGCTGGAAGAAGTCGCCCGTGAAGAAAGAGAGGGACGCGCAGGAGCGCGTCCCTTTTGGCAGAGTGGTGCGCCAGGCATGGCGCGTAGCGCGTAAGCGCAAGCGAAGTGGCTGTGGTGGCCATTTCGTAGACTTGGCGGTGCAAGTCCGCTGCAGGCCCTGATGGTGGGAACTGCTAGCCGAACAGCAAGGGTGTCCATCGTGAGGTGGAATCTGAAGGAAGCTGTAAGCAAAACTGCGGTCCGACGAACAGCCAGCGGATAGAGGCGGTTCCATCTGGGCGAGAGGGCCACGAAACTCAAAGCCCGATACCATCCGGAAGGTGGGAACGTAGATCTGACGGATATATGCAGTGAAGGTCACGCGAATTACCCTGGGAAGTCTGTCCGCCTGCCTCGTGCTACTGGCACCGTAAGGTGTTGGGATGGGTTGGCAGATTGCAGCAGAGGTCGTAGTAGCCGCTGAAACCGGAGCGGTGAAGGACCAAACCTGTCATGAGCAGATAGTCACGTGTGCTCTCTGAGTGTTGGGGCAGAAGTTCCGTGGTGACACGGAAGCCAACGATGGAGATAGGGGCCGGAAGTCCCGAAGGAGATCGCGGTGCCCAGTACAACGCCAGGCGACACAACGCACGAAACAAAGCTCGCTGTCGCAGATTAGGTTCTGCCCAGTAGACAGGAACCGCCGGATACCGAACGGTCCGTCCGGTGGTGTGGGAGGACGGCGGGAGCAATCCCGCCTCCTACCCGATCGCGAAATCTGCGTTTGACTGGCACAGGGCTAGCGGGATATTTCTGGTGCGTTAGTCCGACGCAATTACTATCCGCAAGGAGACTACACATGTCTGTTCCCGCTGTCATCGCCGAGGCTTCCGTGGAGTTCCACAGAAACACGAGCCTTCTTGAAAAGGTTGTAGATGGAGTTTTGCCGGAGCAATGGCTCAGTCGGCCGAG
>DAICZO010000133.1 GCA_027311125.1 Acidobacteriaceae bacterium | reverse complement strand
CCGGGAGAGATCGCAGAACGTTGGGGGTACTGCGAAGTGATGCAAAAGGTGCTTTAATACTGGACGGACAGTGGTTGGTGCTGTGGAGGTGTTATGCCGAAACGTCTGGCGATTACGTTGGCAGGTGCAGTTTCGCTGGGGAGCTATGAGGCGGGGGTGTTGTATGAGGTGCTGGATGCGATTCACCAGCATAACTGGCACCCGGAGACTAGTCCGGACGACAAGATCAAGGTGGATGTGCTGACGGGTGCGTCGGCGGGTGCGATGACGGCGGCTATTGTGGCCCACAAGATGCTCTATGCAGCGAATGAGTTTCGCGGGCCGTATGACAATCCGCTGTATAACGTGTGGGTAAAGCGGATCGATCTGAAGGGGCTGTTGCACACGGTGGATGATGGGTCCCCTACGGGCGAGCCGGCGCTGCGGTCGATTTTTTCTTCGAACCTGGTGGAACAGATTGCGGCGGATATGCTGACTTCGCGCTACGAGAGTGGGCGATGGCCAGCGCCGGTGACGCATGAGGCGGCGGCGGCCTCGATTGCGCTGGGGATGGCGCTGACGAATCTGAATGGGGTGGACTATGCGTATGAGATGAAACCGAGCGGGGAGTTTATCTATACGCAGCACGAAGACCAGATGACACGAGTAGTGAGCGTGGGGGGGAGCGATCAACCGGCGGTATGGCAGGAGATTGCAGCAGCCTCGGTGGCGAGTGGGGCGTTTCCGGCTGCGTTCCGGACTAAGGAGTTGGAGCGCAGGATGGCGGATTATCCGGGAGACAACCTGGTGAAGTGGCGGGACGATCCGGCCCGGTTCACGTATACCGATGGCGGAGTGTTACAGAATGAGCCGCTGGGGATGGCAAAGAACCTGGTGGATGAGATTGATGGGCATTGGAACAATGAGAGCCGGTTCTATCTGTTTGTGTCGCCACACGGAAAGACGTCTACGGCCGACTCTGGATTTCGCGAGGTGAACGCAGATTATTTTCACCTGGCGCGACGGGTGGCGGCGGTGATTCTGGGGCAGTCGGAGTTTCAGGACTGGGTGATCGCGGAGCGGCTGAATGGTCAGATTGCGCTGCTGGATGGGCGAGCGAAGGAGCTGGAGCAGAGCTTGTTGTCTGGCCGGTTGAATGCGTATGGGTTGCAGCGTACTTCGGTGGAGTTGCTGGATTTGTTGTTCAATCAGCCGCGCACCGATGGGAGGGTTCCGGTGGCGAGTGTCGGGCCTGAGGCGTTGACCGAGGCGCGGGCGCGTATTGAACACCAGTACCGGGAGGAGATTGCGAGCCTGGGGGTGGGCAGCATGCGAGCGATGGCGTTTCGGGATACGATTCTGGCCTTTGAGAAGGCGGCGGATCTTGGGACGCGGGACTATATGCGGATCTATGGGATGTCGGTTTCGGAGGATTGTCTGGCGGGTGCGGAGTTATCGGCGTTTTTGGGATTTTTTGACCGGCGGTACCGGGAGCATGACTACGACCGGGGACGTCTGGTGGCGCGGGGTGTGCTGCAGGATCCGGCGTTGTCGGCGCAGGGGGAGTTGGGGCCGGTGCGGTATACTCCGCAGCCGACCAACCCGATCGATACGAGTCTGAACGGCCTCAAGCTGAGTGAGGTGCCGAGTGCCGACCAGCGCGAGTTTCGCGATGGCATGAAGCGGCGAGTGAGTGCGATGGTGAAGGACCTGATCGGGTTCTGGTCGTATCCGGCGGATGTGGCGGTGATCGATCCAATTATGAATGCGATTCTGAACCACTTATTTCGCGAGTAGCGAAGTGCCCGACGAAGACTAGGTGGGGGTGCGGAGCAGCAGGTAGGTTCCGGTGATGCCGAAGAGGAGGTCCGGGGTCCAGGCGGCGAGCATTGGGGGCAGGGTGTTGATGTTGCCCATAGCCTGGAAGAGTCCGTCGACGACGGTGTAGGCGATGGCGAGTCCGATCGCGGTGGCGATGCCGGCGAGGCCGCCGCGCTTGCCCATGGAGAGGGCGAAGGGTACGGCGAGGATGCCCATGACGAGGGTGATGAGGGGATACGCGAGCTTGCGGTTTAGCTGGACGGAGAGTCGCTTGGTGTCGAAGCCGGATTGCTTGAGGTCGTTGATGTAGCGGGAGAGTTCGTTGTACGACATCTCCTGCGATTGGAGGTCTTCCTTTTTGAAGTAGGAGGGCTGCTCGTGGATCTCGGGGAAGGTGGAGAGGGTGAAGGGCTGGTAGGAGGCGATGGTCTCGCCGGAGAAGGTGCGCTGCCATCCGTTCTCGAAGATCCAGCGGTTGACCCTGGGGTCCCAGTGGGCGGATGAGGCAAAGATGCGGCGGGTGAGGATGAAGGTATTGGGCTGAAATTCAAAGACGGTGAGGTTGGCGAAGACGTTGCGGTCGGCGTCGAAGAACTGGTAGTAGAAGATGCGGGTGGGGTCGGCGGTGGGTGTCGATGCGGCTGCTGGCTTGGTGTCGCCGTTGCTGTTGGTCTGGCCTGACATCCATTTACGTCCGGGGCGGAGGAAGGTTTGGGCGGGCTTGTCCTTGATGATGGCGCGGAGCGCTTCCTGGCGACGGTTTGCTGCGGGCAGGTAGAACTCGTCGAAGGCGAAGAGGCCGGCAGAGAGTAGCAGAGTGACCACGAGGATCGGTGCGACGACGCGGTAGAGGCTGATGCCGGTGGCCTTCATGGCGGTGAGTTCGGAGGATTTGCTGAGGGCTCCGAAGGTGACGAGGACGGCGACGAGCGAGCAGAGCGGTGTGACGTTGGAGAGGATGTAGGGGATGAGATTGAGCAGGTAGTCGCCGACAGTGACGAGGGGGGTGCGATTGCGGATGATGTCGCCGATGAGTTCAAAGAAGGTGAAGATGACGAAGAGGGTGGAGAAGGAGCCGAGGATAAGCGCGAAGCTGGTGAGGTACTCGCGCATGACGTAGTCGTCGAGGATGAGCGGAAAGCGGGTGCCGAGGATACCGCGGAGGCGACGAAGGGCGGTGGCGATATTGGGTGGCTGGACGCGCGAGTCGGGGTCGGAGCCGGAGGTGATGCGGGAGACGAGTTGGCTGAGCTGCATGCCCAGCGTGGAGAAGATGCTGAGTGCGATGCCGCCGCGAGACATCTGGTAGAGGAGCATGGCTCCGGCAGCGGCGAAGATAAGGTTGGCTCCCAAGACGCCGAGGAAAGGCGAGAGTTTGCCGGTTTTGGCGAAGGCTACGCCGATGGAGGAGACGAAGTAGTAGACAAAGACCAGCAGGATGGTGAGGACGAAGCCGGTGGATTTGCCGCCGCGTTTGGAGGAGAGTCCAAGCGGAACGCCGATGAGCATGAGGACAAGGCAGGCGAAGGGATAGGAAAAGCGCTTGTTGAACTCGATGCGGTAGAAGCGGGCGGGCTGTCCGGGAGCGTTGGAGGCAGATGGCCGGTTGCCACGCTCCCAGAGTTCGCGCAGGCTGAGGGCGAGGATGGGGGTGTCGGAGCGGCCGAGGTGGGTGTCTTCCTGGGCGCCGGTCTGGATAGGCAGATCGGAGGAGGAGAAGGTGGAGATGTTGTATTGGTTGGGGTCGGTGGTGGAGGTCTGATGCTGGCCGCCGTTTATAAGGTGGAGGCGGATGGATTGAACGGATTGGGTGTCGGTGGGGCTGGCGGGATTGTTGACGACGACGGCCTGCTCGGCGGTGGTGATGTTGGGGTTGCCTGGCTGGGTGAGGTCGGCGAGGAAGACGTGGTGCCAAAGGGCAGCTCCGGCGGCGGGCTGCACGTCCTGAATGTAGAGGACGTAGTTCTTGAAGTCTTCGTAGAAGACGCGGGGCTGGACCTCGAAGGAGGCCTGAGAGGATTTGAGAGAGTCTTCGAGGGCGATGAGGGATTTGGCGGAGTAGGGAGCGAGGTAGAGGGAGTTGAGCAGGCCGAGCATGAGCGCGACGGCAGAGACGAGCGAGACGATGCGAACGAAGTCCAGCGCACCAATGCCGGAGGCGCGCATGGCGGTGATCTCCGAGTCGGCGGCTAGGCGGCTGAGGCCGAGCAGGATACCGACCAGCACGGCCATCGGGATGGTGACGGTGAGGGCGTTGGGCAGCGTGTACAGGAAGATGCGGGCGACATCGGAGAGGGAGGCGGAGTCGCGGACGACGAACTCGAGGATGCGCCCCAGGTCCTTCATGAACAGGACGAAGGTGAAGAGCGCGCCGCCGAGAAAAGCGTGCGAGATGACTTCGCGGAGAATGTAGCGGGTGATGATGCGCATGGTGCGTACTAGGTTGAGTGTATCGCGGGG
>DAICZO010000122.1 GCA_027311125.1 Acidobacteriaceae bacterium | reverse complement strand
ACTCTGGGGATAATATCGTGCACGAACGCAGGGGAGATGGAATGAGCGAAAAGGGAAACGGCCAGCAGGGACAGGGTAACGACTACAAGGTGCCGACAGGCCGGGCAGAGTGGATCGTCAAGCGGAAGGCTGAGGCAGAGCGAACAGGCGATATGAACATGTCGCAGATGCATTTTGCGCGCAAGGGCCTGATTACGGAAGAGATGGCGTATGTGGCGCAGCGAGAGAAGATCTCGGCGGAGCTGATCCGGAGCGAAGTGGCGAAGGGAACGATGATTATCCCGGCGAACATCAACCACGTCGAGCTGGAGCCGATGGCGATTGGAGTGGAGTCGCTGTGCAAGATCAATGCGAATATCGGGAATTCGGCGCTGGTATCGAATGTGGATGAAGAGCTGCGGAAGCTGCATACGGCGGTTCATTTTGGTGCAGACACGGTGATGGACTTGTCGACGGGTGGAGATATCCCGATGATTCGGGAGCAGATTCTGCGGCACTCGCCGGTGCCGATCGGGACGGTGCCGCTGTATGAGGCGCTGAGCCGGGTGAAGCGGGTGGAGGATCTGAATATCGATCTTTACCTGGAGGTGATTGAAGAGCAGGCGCAGCAGGGAGTGGACTATTTCACGATCCATGCGGGCGTGCTGATTGAGTATGTACCGCTGGTGGCGAAGCGGATTACGGGTATTGTGAGCCGGGGTGGAGCGATCCTGGCGCAGTGGATGACGGCGCACCACAAGCAGAATTTTCTGTATGAGAACTTCGACCGGATCACAAAAGTGATGGCGAAGTATGACGTCAGCTACTCGCTGGGCGACGGACTGCGTCCGGGCTGCCTGGCGGATGCGAGCGATGAGGCCCAGTTTGCGGAGTTGAAGACGCTGGGTGAGTTGACGCGGCATGCGTGGAAGAGCGACGTGCAGGTGATGATTGAAGGGCCGGGACATATTCCGATGGACCAGATCAAGCTGCAGGTGGACAAGGAAGTGGAGCTTTGCGATGGCGCTCCGTTCTACGTGCTGGGGCCACTGGTGACGGATATCGCTCCGGGGTATGACCACATTACGTCAGCGATTGGTGCGGCGATGATCGGCTGGCATGGTGCGGCGATGCTGTGCTACGTGACTCCGAAAGAGCACCTGGGACTGCCGAACGAGAAGGACGTGAAGGATGGAATTATCGCGTACAAGATTGCTGCCCATGCGGCGGACGTGGCGCGGCATCGTCCGGGAGCGCGGGATCGGGACGATGCGATCAGCCATGCGCGGTACACGTTCGACTGGGACAAGCAGTTTGCGTTGTCGCTTGATCCGGAGACGGCGCGCGGGATGCATGACGAGACGCTGCCGGATGATTACTACAAGGAAGCGGCATTCTGCAGCATGTGCGGGCCGAAGTTCTGCAGCATGAACTGGTCGAGCAAGGTGGACGAGTTCAATGCGAAGGAGCACGGCTTGAAGAAGCCGGATTTGACGCAGATCATGACGGAACAGATGGCGATGCGCGGTTAGCGTGTTGCTGGAGGATAGAAAGGCAAAGGGCGCTCCGGATGGGAGCGCCCTTTGCTTCGTCTGGATACTTATGAGTAGAGCGAACGTCTGGTTCTACTCGGGGCCGGTGTTGCTACGAATGTGCTGCGCCGGGTGCGGACGGGGCTCCGGTGTGCATCCTGAGGGGCGGTGGCGGGCTTGTATCCGAAGGGCCGGTCGAGACGAGCGGCGCTAAAGTTGAAAGCCATACCGGCGACGCGCACCAGGATGAGGCGTGGTCTAGGGAGGCAGCAACAGTCTTCGGGGTAAGCCTCGGTTGGCTTAGAGGGAATCCTTCTCCTCCTTGCCAGAACGCATGGCGAGAAGAGCGGGGGCGATGATCATACCGAGAAAGACGAAGGCGAGAACGAGATCGTGGACCATGGGGATGCTCCTTTGGAGAGCTCTGGGAGCCCTCTCTTGACTCATCATCGACCGGGTATCGAGCAGGGAACATAGCACTTTGGCTGGGGATGGTGGTACGAAAGTTGTATGGGTGGAGCAGAGGGACAGGGGAAAGGGGACAGGGAGTAGGGAGTAGAGGGACAGGGAGTAGGGAATAGGGAGTAGGGAGTAGATGGCAAGTGCAACGGCTAGTGCAACGACTAGGGTGAAGCAGGCCCTGTGTTTTGCCGGGGCCTGCTGGTCGTTGCTGTTGGGTTATTTGGAGGCGGATTCCAAGGTGATGGCGGCTCGGTTGAGGGCTTCGGCGAGGCTGGTGAGTTGAGCCTGGGCGCGTAGCATGTCGTTGGCTTCGATGCCTTCGTTGACCCCTGGGATGACGACTGCGGCGTATCCGGTGAACTCGCCCGGAGCGTAGATGGTGTGTTTGTACCAGGGACGGTGGGGTAGTCCTTCGGGGTTGAGCAGGGCAGTTTCGGCTGCGCGCAGGGACTGGTTGAGCGCGGTGGGGTCGGTGGGTGGGTTGATTTGGAGGTTGCGGATGACGGTGCCAGCAGCTGCGAAACGCTGGGAGGCTGCGACGGCGGCGGTGAAGTCGAGATGGAGGTGGTTGGCGGCGGCGTGTTTCTGGGCTTCGACGAGGTAGGAGAATATCTCCCGGCCATAGAGTTGGTAGTCGTATGGCAGAACGTCGGTGTCGGCCATGTGGAGGATCTCGAGGCCGAAGACGCGGGCTTGCTGCTGCTCGTAGACGAAGGTGGGGTCTGCGAATTTGATGAACCAGTTGTAGTCGTCGAAGGTGGAGTGGTAGACACCGTAAGGGCCGTCGGAGCCGATGTCGGTGGCGGGGACGCCGAGGTGCTGGATGAAGGGGGTGTAGTCGGACCCGGAGCCGAGGTCACCTACGCGGACGTCGTTGTCGGTGTGGGTGGAGTTGGAGGCGGCGGAGAAGGGATTTGCGTTGCGACGGCGACCGGAACCTTCGATCTGGGATTTTTTCCATTGGTCGTAGACGGTGCCACCGGCGGGACTGGGGACCTGGCGGGTGACTTCGCGGACGAACTGCTTGAGGGATGGGACTGCGGCGGCGTTGAAGTTGGGGCCGGAGACGCCGACGTCGGTGTTGAAGTAGGCGACGGCGTGGGCGAGTTGCGCGGCGTGCTGCTCGGTCCACTCGGTGGAGCCGATGAGGCCTTCTTCTTCTGCATCCCAACTAGCGACAATGATGGTACGGCGGGGCTTCCAGCCTTGCTTGAGGAGATCTCCGAGACCGTGGACGGTTTCTAGCATGGCGGCGGTGCCGGAGTTGGGATCGACGGCGCCGTAGACCCAGGCGTCGCGGTGGTTTCCGGCTACGACGGTATCGTCGGAGTGGTCGGTGCCGGGGATGGTTCCGATGACGTCCCAGATGGTGCGCAGGGCGATGTCCTGCTCGAGGTGCATGTGGACGGTGACTTTGCCGGGGCCGAGATGGTAGGTGAAGGGGAGGGCGCCTTGCCAGTCGCGGGGTGTATCGAGAC
>DAICZO010000116.1 GCA_027311125.1 Acidobacteriaceae bacterium | reverse complement strand
TCGTGGGTGCGTCCGATGTAGGCCATGCGGACGTTGTTGTCGTTCATGCGCTGGACGTTGCCGATGAGGTAGGTTTTGAGCAGCTTCATGAGGAAGCTGACTTCGGACTTGGGGCGGCGCAGATTGTTTTCGATGGAGAAGGCGTAGAGGGTGAGGAAGGGGAGATCGATGCGGGAGGCGGTCTCGACGACGAACTGAACGGATTCGGCCCCTTGCTGGTGACCGAGGAATCGCTTGAGGGCTCGCTTGCCTGCCCAGCGGCCGTTGCCGTCCATGATGATGGCGACGTGCTGGGGGATGCGGGCGGGGTCCAACTGCGCGTAGGCTGCCTGCTCCTCGGGCGAGAGCTCGTGGAGTCGGGACGGCTGGTGGATGGGGTCGCGGCTGGTGTTGGGTGCGCGCAAAGCTACCTCGCAATCTCTGACGCTAGCATACCGCTTTGGGCTGTGCAATGAAGCGTGGGGAGTCAAGGAGAACAGGCGAACAATGCCTGGCTTGGAGAGAGCCTGGGATTGTTCGCCTGTTTTCTGTGTGACTGCTGCACTGGAGCGGTTATGCGGTGCGGCGGCGGCCTGCGGCGAGCTCGCGCACGTGGTTGAGGAAGATGGAGCGCTGGAGGGCGTCGAGCTGCGAGGTGTAGGCTGCGATCTCGGCGAGGAAGGGGTCGGTCATGAGGACTGCGGTCTCGTCGCGGTGGCGGGTGTTGGCGTCGCGCAGGAGGGCAGAGATATCCACCTGCAGGGCCTTAGCCAGCCGGTCAAGCGAGGAGAGCGTAGGCATGGCCTTGCCGTTCTCGATCTTGGAGATGTAGGTCCGTGGCACGTTCATGCGAGCGGCGAGCTGACGCTGGGAGAGATTGCGCACGTGACGGAGGTCGCGGACGGCTGTGGCGACTTGAAGGCCACCTTCTGCGACAGGTTGTGCGGGGACTAGGGTGAGTGGAGCCGGTGCGGGTTCGGGTTCCTCAACTTCGAGGGACTTGCGGCAGCGTCGGCAGAGAGCAGACGCTGAGCGGAATTGCACGAGGCTGCAATGGTCACAGCGCAAGACCTCTCGCTGTTCGACGGACGCCATCATGGTTGCCATAAGTTGTGTGTAGCGAAGGGACCCAGAGCAAGGACCCACACACACGTCCGATAACGGAACGAATGTGATGTGCCTAGAGTGACACTGGGTAACTGAAGAGTCAAGGGGAAACCCGTTGATTATTATCGAAATGCCTAAAAAAACCAAAGATGAACCAAGATGGTAACTTGAAAAGCAGGGTTTAGGGTGTAGGAGTCAGGAAGAGAACGGGGAGGCGATGAGCATGAGTGAGCAGTTTGGGCGGGCGGATGCGTTGGCGTTGCTGGAAGAGTGGACGCAGGGTGAGAGCCTACGGAAGCATGGACTGGCGGTGTCGGTCTGCACGGAGGCGTATGGGGTGAAGGAGGCGGCGCGGCTGGGGCTGGAGGGTGCTGAAGCGGCGGAGTTGGTGGCGCGGTATGCGAGTGCGGGGCTGCTGCACTACATGGACTATGAGCGGCATCCTTCGTTGGAGGAGCATCCGTTTGTAGGGGTGAAGCATTTGCGGGAGCTGGGTTGGCCGGAGAGTGTGCTGCAGGCGATTCTGGCACATGCGGACTACTCGGGGGTGGCGCGGGAGAGCCATCTGGAGCGGGC
>DAICZO010000121.1 GCA_027311125.1 Acidobacteriaceae bacterium | reverse complement strand
GGGCAGTCTGCGGTGGTGGAGGAGCGATGTAAGGGTGGTGCGGAGACCGTAGTGGCGGAGCGACCAGCGGATATGGAAGAGTGCGTTGCGGAGAGGGTTCATAGGGCGGAAGTCTTAGGGTGAGTGTAGCTGAGTGAGATTGCGGGAAGGGCAAGCCGGTCACTGGAGCTGAGCACGAGATACGCTGCAGCCAAGATTTGGATGTATGGACCCACAGTGATCCGTTAGCAGTGATGTGGATTGTCGCTGGGGGTTTATTTCTCAACAAAAAGGATGAGGAATTTATTTTTTCGTTGTGCGGATAGTTTTGGGGGCTAGAATGTCAGCCTCTTCGCTGGGCCTGGTCTGGCGGGGCTGGGAGGCGAATGCGATTGGCTGTGCCTCTCGAATATCTCTGAGGAGATGAGGGGGAGTTTGCGATGAATACCTATGCAGGTAGTGCGATTCGCAATGTGGCTTTGGTGGGGCATGCTCATAGCGGGAAGACGACGTTGATCGCCGCGATGCTGCATGCTGCGAAGATGACCTCGGAGATGGGTCGCGCTGAGGATGGGTCAGCAGTGACGGCGTACGACGAGGAAGAGGTGGCGCGGCGGACGACCATGGCAAATGCGGTGGCGTTTGCGGAGTGGCAGGGGGTGAAGGTGAACCTGGTGGATACGCCGGGATTCCACATGTTTGTGCATGAGGCACGGGCGGCGTTGCTGCCGGTCGAAGCCGCGGTGGTGGTGGTGAATGCGCAGGCGGGCGTGGAGGCGGTAACGGATCGCGTGTGGAAGTATGCGGGGGACGTGGATCTGCCGCGAGTGGTGGTGATGAACCAGATGGATCATGCGAAGGCTGCGGGCGGACCTGGATCTGGTCGCGAAGGGCTGGAGCGGATGCTGGAGGCGATGCGGGAACGATGGGGCCGGCAGGTCGTACCGGTGCAGTTACCAATCGTCGATGAGCAGGGGTTCCATGGGGTGGTCGATCTGGTGACGATGGAGGCGTTCTTCTACAAGCCGGATGGAGATGGGCGAGGGACAATTGGGGAGATTCCTGCGACGATACAGGCAGATGCGAAGGCGGCGCACGAAGCGCTGGTGGAGTTGGTGGCTGAGGGAAAAGACGAGTTGATGGAGGAGTTCTTCAGGGAGGGGACGATTCCGGAGCAGCATCTGATTTCGGCACTGCATGAGGCCATTCGCGAGGACAGAATCTTTCCAGTGCTGTATGTGAGCGGGTTGCGCAATGTGGGAACCGACCATCTGCTGGACTTTCTGAAGGTGTATGCGCCTTGTCCGAATGAGCGGGAACCGATTGCTGTGCGGGCGCTGCACGCGGTTTCAAGTAATGGACACGTGGCAAATGGGAATGGGGCGTCAACCAACGGCGATGGCGCTGGAGACGTGGAGATGGTGATGCGGCGGATGGAAGATCAGGAACCGCTGGCGCTGTATGTGTTCAAGACGATGGTTGATCCGTTTGCGGGGAGGATCTCATTCTTCAAGGTTGTGAGCGGAACCTTGAAGACAGATGCGACGGTGCAGAGTTTTACGCGGGGCGAGACGGAGCGCATGACGCACCTCTCCGTGATGCAGGGACGCAAGGCAGTCGAGGTGCCAGAGCTACATGCGGGCGACCTGGGGGCGGTGGCGAAGCTGCGGGTTACGCTGACGGGCGACACGCTGGGAGCCAAGGGACACGAGATCTTTCTGGAGCCGGTGGCAATGCCGGAGCCAGCGATGACCTATGCGATTGAGCCGAAGACACGGGCGGATGAAGACAAGCTGGCTCCTGCGCTGCATAAGCTGATGGAAGAGGACCAGATGGTGCGGTTTTTTCGCGATCCGCAGACGAATGAATTTCTGGTGGCGGGGGCGGGGCAGCCGCATATTGAGTCGCTGGTATCGAAGCTGAAACGGCGATATCACGCCGAGGTGATTTTGAAGGCCCCGAAGGTGCCTTATCGGGAGACGATTCGTGGCAGGGCGGAGGCGCAGGGGCGACATAAGAAGCAGACGGGAGGACATTGGCAGTTTGGCGATTGCAAGATACGGATAGAGCCTTCGCCGCGGGGCAGTGGGATTGAGTTTGTGAACGATATCTTTGGCGGGGCGATTCCGCGGCAGTTTATTCCGGCGGTGGAGAAGGGGATCCAGGAGTCGGCGGTGCGAGGATATTTGGCGGGGTATCCGGTGACGGACTTTCGGGTGACGTTGGTGGATGGAAGCTATCACGACGTGGACTCAAGTGAGATGTCGTTCAAGATGGCGGGGCGGGCGGCATTCCGGAAGTGTATGGAGGCGGCCAAGCCGGTGCTGTTGGAGCCGGTGATG
>DAICZO010000120.1 GCA_027311125.1 Acidobacteriaceae bacterium | reverse complement strand
GCTTTCTTCGCGACTACTTTCTTCGGCGGCGCAGCCTTCGTGGCAACCGCCTTCTTCGCGACCACCTTCTTGGCAGGCGCAGCCTTCTTCGCCACGGGCTTGGCCACCGCGGCCTTCACCGGAGCAGCCTTCTTCACCACGGCCTTCTTGGCAGGCGCAGCCTTCTTTACCGCAGCAGGGTTTGCAGCTACCGGAGCCGCCGGAGCAGCAACCGCCACCGGCGCAGCAACCTCAGTCTCTACAGTCGTCGGCACCGAAAAAATGATCGCCTCATCCACCACCAGCGTCATCGGCCCGGCATCCTCATCGTCGTCATCGTCCAGATCCTCGTCGTCATCCGACGTCATCATCACTTCTTCCTCTTCGTCGTCATCATCGTCGAAGTGATGGCGCTCATCGTCACCATAGTGGTCGTCGTCGCTGGCAGATGCATAAAGCTTGATCGGTTCGTCGAACGTCATCGTCTTTTTCCCCTCACTGCTTTTTCTGTTCCTACTGCGCGGACTCAATTTTGCCCGGGCCAACACATCACATACACACTACATCCCGCGGCACGAATTCTAGCAATAGATTGCATCTGTCCGCTACCGAAGGCAAGCAATCTTTTTAGCGAGGTAACTCATCGTGTAGCTTTTCGTTTCGATTTTGTTCCCGTCGTCGTCTTCGCAGTCGCAGACTTCGCTCCCGCACCGCTACTCTTCTTCCCACGCGTACTCTTCGCCGAAGACGTCTTGCCCACGCTGGAACCCTTGCTGTGCGCGGTCTTCGTCGCACTCGTCCCCGTGCTCTTACTCTTGGAAGCACCACCGCCCCGGGTCTTCCTGCCGCGAATCCGCGTCGTCGGTCCCAGCTTCACCGGCTCCGCGACATGCAACGACGTTCCCGGCTTCATCGTGCTCGACGACAAATGATTCCATCGCCGCAACTCCTCCACCGACACGTTGAACCGATCCGCCACCGTCACCAGCGTATCGCCCCTGCGCACCGTATACCGCTGCGGACGAGCCACACTCGATGCACTCGCCAGCGGTATCACCAGCTCATCACCCGTATCCACTCCATCCCCAACATTGATCCCGTTCACCGTCGCAATCTCACTCACCCGTGCATGCATCGCACTCGCAATCCCATCCAGCGACTCGCCCGCGCGCACCACGTGAAACCTCCAACTCGCGCGCTTGTCATCCGGGATCGCCTTCACCCGCTCCGCAAAAATATCCTTCGTCCCCACCGGCACATGCAGGTCATACGTCATGTCGCGCGGAGTCGTCATCCGCAGCAAGCTAGGATTCAACGCCACAATCTCCTGCAGCGAAGCTCCCGTCACATCCGCCACCAGCCGCAAATCAATCGCATAATCCACCGTCACCGTGTCCGACACCACTGCCGGCTCCGGAACCATCTTGTCCAGCCCATACTGCGTCGGGTTCTTCGCCATGATGATCGCCGCAATAATGCCCGGCACATAATTCTTCGTCTCCCCCGGCAATACGTTCCGCTTGTACAGCTCCCAGAAGTCCGCATACCCCGTCTTCATCACCGCGCGCTGCACATTCCCCGGACCCCAGTCATACGCCGCCATCGCCAGGTACCAGTCCCCAAACTGGTCATACAGTGTCTTCATATACTTCGCATATGCCTTCGAACTCTTCTCCGGATCGAACCGCTCGTCATACCAGCCATTCCGCGCCAGCCCATACGCACCCGTCGGCATAAACTGCCACATCCCGCCCGCACCCGACCGCGCATTCAACGCCTGCGGCTGAAACCCCGACTCCGCCACCGCCAGGTAAATCAAATCCTGCGGTACCCCCGCATCCCGCAGGTTCTTCGAGATCATCTCCTTGTACTTGCCCGCGCGCTCCAGGCTCCGCAGCAAATGCGCATGCCCACCCGGCGAATTCGAAAAATAGCTGATGAACCCGGCCACATAGTCATTCACCACCAGCGGAAAGTCCGATTGCGTATTCTTCAACTCCGCCGTCACCTTCGCCGTCAACGCAGCGTTCGCAGGAAACGTCACCTCGTTCGCCGCATCCAGTGGGGCCGCCTCCAGCGTCGGAGAAAATCCATTCCCCTGCTTCAACGCCGCCAGCTCCAAAGAGTTCACGCGGTCCAGCAACAACTCAAACTCATCCGACAACTGCGGATCACCCTTCAAATCCATACCGCTCGACAGCATCATGTCCACTGCAGTATCAAAGTCCAGCCGCGCCGCATCAAGCCGCGCCGCCCGATAATTCACCACCCCGCTCCGGTACGCAGCCTCCACCTGGTCGATCAGTTGCTGCACCTTCCGTGCCTTAGCCGCACTCTCCGCCACCTGCGCCGCCGTCGGGGCAGCAGCCGCCGCTACTGCACTCGCGCCACTCCCCGCGCTCTCTGTGCTCCCCAGCGCAGGCGCCGTACTCTTCGCACTCACCTTACCCGGTGCAGCAGCTTTATCCTGCGGACAGCCCGCCAGCATCACCAGCGGCACACACGCCAGCACCACACTCCATCGCCGCCACAAAGTTCTCAAGGTCATCCGCACCATCGTCCCAGTTCATTGTAAGACGTAGTGCCCTGCTCAGCGTCTACCGATCACTCGATCATCCCTCGCGCTCTCGCCGAAACATCAATCCGTATCCGGCAGAATCGCGCACAACTCCAGATACCGCGCCATCGAACCAGTCGCACCCTCCGCAGCCAACACCACAGGCTCCGCGGCACCGCGCTCCTCCAGTGCCACCACACCCCGACCCTCATAGCTCTCGGCCATCCGCTCCAGGTTCTCGCCCAGCAGCCGCCGTGTCTCCATCAACGTGGCGTCCTCCCCCGACACCTGCGTCAACGAAGCCAGCCCCGACCAGAACAACGCCGCCGCCGCAATCGATGCCTGCATGATCCGCTCACTCTCGCGCATATGCATCTCGCGGTCCGAGCCAAACTCATAGCTCACCGCTTCGTGCATCTCCCGCAGCCGTAGCATCTCCAGCCCAACCGAGTAGCGCAGCTTGTTCGCCGCCGCCACTCGTAACGCCTTCGGCTTCTCCATCGCGGCCACCCGGAACAACTCCGCCGTCTCCCGCAGCAACGTCGCAAAACCCCGTCGCATCGCCCACGCCGTCCGCACCGGCGATATCTGGTCGAAGAAAAACCACATCGCCAGCAACCCCACACCCACCCCAACCACTCGGTCCCGCGCCGGAGCCATCGCCACCGGCGCACCAAACGACTGGAACGCCACCAAATAGAACGCCAGCGCCGTCTGCATCCCCACATAGCTCGTCCGCGGACTCCGCGCCATCCACGCCGACCCAAACGTCACCAGCACCACCAGCACCAACAGCGACGTAATCGAGTCCATCGAAGGGAACAACAAACTCACCGACACAATCCCGATCGCTCCGCCCAGCACCGCACCCAGCAGCCGAAACAACTGCTTCTGCTTCATCGCAGCTGTCGTGCTCACCGCTGTAATCATCACCGTCACCACCGACGTCGCAATGCCCGGCCAACCCACCGCGTTGTAAAACACATAGCAAATCGTCGCCGCAGCCGCCATCTTCAACCCAAAATAAACATGCTGCGGATTCGTAAACGCATCCGCCGCGAAGATCGGCTGCTGGCTCGACGTCAGCGGCGTCATCAACACTTCGCTCTCCGTCTCCTCCACCACCGCTGGCATCGAGTTCAGCTCATGCAGCGTCTGCCGTATCCGGCCCAGCCAGTCCTCGCCATGCGAAGCCTCATACCGCACCGACTCCAG
>DAICZO010000085.1 GCA_027311125.1 Acidobacteriaceae bacterium | reverse complement strand
TCTGAAAGCCGCGGCGTATGTGGTGGAACAGTTCCAGTCATTCGGGTTGGAGCCTGCGGGTGTGCATGGGACGTACTACCAACCGGTGAAGTTTGATGTACAGCGAGTGATTGCGGAGCGTTCTGCGATGGGGCTGGTGGTGGACGGGAAGGCTGAGCCGCTGGTGCTGGGGACGGATGCGATTGTGGGTGGGAAGCTGGCAAAGGTGGATGCTCCGCTGGTGTTTATCGGTTATGGGTTGCATCTGCCGGAGGCCGGGTATGACGACTTCAACTCGGCTGCAGTGCCGATGGCGTCGCTGAAGGGTAAGGTGGTGGTGTATGTGAATGGCGGGCCTGCAGACCTGCCGGGACCGCTGAAGTCGTTTGCGCGGACGTCTCCGTTTGCGAAGGTGTTGCGGGATGCGGGGGCGGTAGGGGCGATCTCGATACCGACGCCGAAGTCGATGGACTTTGGCTGGCAGCGGGTAGCGAGTAGCGCAGGACAGCCGCGGATGCAGTTGGCTGAGGATGCGACCTCGGCCGCGGTGGCGGCACGGCATCCGGCGCTGGCGGACTTTCACGATGCGCGGTTTGCCGCTACGTTCAATCCTGCGGAGGCGGAGAAGTTATTTGCAGGGACGGGGCATACGTTTGCCGAGATACTGGCGCTGGCCGATGCACAGAAGCCGCTGCCACGGTTCGACCTGGGTAAGCGGGTGACGGCGACGGTGGTGACGGAGACGTCGCAGGTGGAGTCGCCAAATGTGGTGGCCAAGCTGGAGGGATCGGACCCGAAACTGGCGGCGGAGTATGTGCTGGTACGGCGCACCTGGATCACCTGGGGGTGGGGGCTCCGATCCATGGCAAGACGATCTATAGCGGGGCGATGGACGATGCTTCGGGTGTGGCGACGGTGCTGGAGGTGGCGAAGCAGTTTGGCATGGCGAAGGTGAGGCCGAAGCGGTCGATGCTGTTTGTGATCTTTACGGCGGAGGAGAAAGGGTTGCTGGGATCGCGATACTTCGCAGGGCATCCGACGGTGCCGGAGAAGGCGATTGCGGCAGACCTGAATCTGGATATGTTTATGCCGATTTTTCCGCTGAAGAAGCTGCATGTGCAGGGTCTGGAGCAGTCTACGCTGGCCGATGATGCAGAAGCTGTAGGCGCGAAGCACCATATCGAGATTGCGGTTGATCCGGAGCCTGACCGGAATTCGTTTATCCGTACGGACCAGTACAGCTTTGTACAGGCGGGGATTCCGGCGCTGGCGTTCAAGTTTGGCTGGACGTATGGATCGCCGGAGTACAAGGCTTGGCGAGGATGGCTGGCGCAGCGGTATCACTCGACGGATGATGATCTGACGCAACCGGTGGATTTTGCCGCGGCGGCGCAGTTCAACGACTACCTGGCGGACCTGGCACGGACCGTGGCGGATGATCCTGCGACACCGCACTATCGTGCGAGCAGCTTCTTCCGGCGGTTTGAGATGGAGCGTTGAGCTGGTTCGCTGGGAGAATGGCGTTAGAACGCGAAGCCGAGCAGGGCTGGCCACTCGGTGGGGGAGTGGGCCAGGAGGTCTGGTTGAGCTGCGGCGAGTGCGTGGGGCGAGAGACCAAAGGTGCAGCCGAGGGAGCGTGCTCCGCAGTTGCGTGCAGTCAGGACGTCGACGTCGGAGTCGCCGATCATTACGGTCTCGGCGGGCGTGATGGGTGCGGCGTGGGGTTGCAGGGCGCTGGCCTCTGCGATGATGGCGAGGAGTGCATGGGGATCGGGCTTTTTGGTGTGGAAGCTGTTGCCGCCGTAGTTC
>DAICZO010000081.1 GCA_027311125.1 Acidobacteriaceae bacterium | reverse complement strand
CAAAGGCGTCATCGAATCCCTCCTCGCCCTCTTCGCGCCAGCCACCGTCACCTTCACCTCCGAGGCTCCAGCCTGGCTCCAGCCCGGCCGCAGCGCCACCGCGCTCCTCAACGGCACCCCCATCGCCCACTTCGGCGAACTCACCCAGGCCGAGACCCATAAACGCAAACTCCGCCAGCCCATCTTCCTCGCCCAGGTGGACCTCGCAACCCTCTACTCGTTGCCACTCAAGCAGGTCACCGCCCGCGACCTCTCCCGCTTTCAGGCCGTCGAGCGCGACTTCTCCTTTACCTTCCCCGACACCATGCAATGGCACACAGTCGCCACCGCCATCCACGCCCTCGCCATCCCGGAACTCCAACGCCTCAACCCGATCGAAATCTTCCGCGACCCCAAGGGCAAGTCCGTCCCCCCGGCCCACTACGCCCTGCTCCTCCGCTGCGTCTTCCAGTCCACCGAGCGCACCCTCCACGAGGAGGAACTCACCACCTGGTGGACCGATATCATCGCCACGCTCACCAGCCTCGGCGGCACCATCCGGGCCTGAAAATCAGCATTTTCAAAGGTGGCTGCTTCTCACCGGAGGCAGCCACACAATTCTCCACAAGCTGTCCACCCAAGCACCACGCCTCAAGCCCACCGCAATTCCGCATCCAAATTGATTCCACCCGGCATTTCTCCCCAAAAATCCACGTTCCCCGCATCTATACTCACACTATGAGCACATCCGCCATCAGCCCCAGCATCAGTGCAGACGAGTTCCAGGCGCTCGAGCAAAAAGTCCTCCGCGCCGTCGAAATCGTCAAGCGCGAACGCGAAGCCCGCACCGCCGCCGAGGCCGAAGTAGTCCTTCTGCGTGAACAACTTGCAGCCCAGCTCGCGACCCAGTCCAGCACCGAATCCGAGCTTGCCCTGCTCAATAAGGAACGCGACGCAGTCCGTCAACGCGTCGAAAAAATGCTCCAGCAAATGGACGAGCTCCTATAAATCACTCCAATAAAAGGAGTTAGCGATGGACGAACCAAGAGAGTCCCCAGACATGTCCGAACCACAATCCATCAACGTTGAATCCATCAACGTCGATATCTACGACCAGATCTACCACCTTCGCGGAACCGATCCCGCTTATATTCAGCAACTTGCCCACTCTGTCGACGCCAAGATGCGCGCTGTCTCCGCCCAGGGTGGCACCGTCGATTCGCTCCGCGTAGCCGTCCTCGCCGCCCTCAACATCGCCGACGAACTGGCCACCCTCCGCCAACGCTACGACACCCTCGCCGGCACCATCTCCCAATCCCAAACCTCCATGCGCTCCCGTGCAGGCTCGCTCTCCGGTCTGCTCGACGAAGTCCTCGAAGACCGCAAGGTCGGCTAGCAACCCCCACCCCTCCCTCGCTTGCAATCAACCCGGCAGGCAGGTAGCATCCAACTCAAGAGACCGGCCTGCTAAGCAGGTGCGCGATCCATGCTGGTTGAACCAACATTCATTGAACAGGGACCTAGCTCGTATACATGGCTCGGTGTGCAGTGTCCGCCAGTCCGGAATGCCTAAAGAGCCACGGCAGGGTCCCGCCGTCTTAGGACGGGTTCACCAGCACTTCGTCGCACGGCCCCGTGGGTCGGTTTTCTTGCACTTCTCCAACGCTGGAGCAGTATCGTCCCAGCCTGCACCCTCTTCATGCATCCCTACATCCTCCACTTCGGCCGCCTCATCCTGCCTACATTTGGCGTCCTTGCCGCCGTTGGACTCATGGCTGGACTCTCGCTCAGCCTCCGCACAGCCGCTTGGGTGCGGCTCAATCCGGACGCTGTCTGGAACGCCGGCACCTTCACCATCCTCAGCGCCTTTGTCGTCTCGCGTCTGTTGCTGGTGATGGGCAATCTGCGCAGCTTCCTCAGCTATCCGTTGTTTCTGTTGGCTTTACCCAGCCTTACCGCCACCGGAATCGTCCTGACTATGCTTGCGACCGCACTGTACCTGCGTCGCCGTGGACTGCCGCTGCTGCGCACGCTGGACGCCTGGGCCCCCTGCGCGACCCTCGTCTGGGCCTTCCTCGCCCTCGGCCACCTCGCCGAAGGCAGCGACCCCGGCCTTATCACCGCGGTTCGCTGGAGCTTCCCTTCGCCCTCCGGCTTCACCCGCTTGCATCCCATTGCGCTCTATGCTGCCCTCGCGGCCATGGTGATCACCGCTGGACTGCTCTTGTATCTTCGCAGCCGCCCGGTCTCTGGCCGCACGGCTGCCCTGGCGCTCGCTGCATCCGGTGTCGCTCAGTTCGTCATCACGTTCTTCCGCCAGCCCAATACCGACGACCTCACCCTCGCCGGTTTCCATCTGGATACCGTGCTCGATCCCATCCAGTGGCTTGCCTTGGCCATGGTCGCTGTCGCGTTTCTTCTTCTGCTGCCCAATCCGGCCAGCCCTCATTCGAGCTTCTCCGAGCCCAGCCCATCCGAACCCCGAAAGCCGGTCTCCCATGCCATCTAAGAACATGCTCCCCAAGGGCCAGCGCCACCACTCCGTCCGCGCCGAGTACCGCGCTACCCGAGGCGTGGAAGAGCCGACCCCTCCACCCATCCCCGTCCTCGAACTCGAAGACGATGTTGATCTTACCGACGGCATCCGCCACATCGTCGCTGACCCTGCCGCCGCTGGTCTGCGTTTGGACCAGTACCTCGCCCAGGCCATTCCCGACATCTCCAGTGCCCGTGTCCAGCTTCTCATCGAGAATGGCCAGGTCCGCGTCAACGGCAACCTTGCCAAACCCAAACAGAAGCTCCTCGGCGGCGAGCCCATCGAGATCGAAGGCGCTCCACGCCCCGAGCCGCTGCACGCCGTCCCCGAGGATATTCCGCTCGATATCCTCTTTGAAGACAAGTACCTGGCCGTCATCAACAAACCTGCCGGCATGATGGTGCATGCTGGCTCCGGCTCCACCGACGACGCTCGCAATCGCGGCACCTTGGTCAACGCCCTCCTCTTCCACCTCAACGCGCTCTCCGAGGTCGGCGGCGACCTCCGTCCCGGCATCGTCCACCGCCTCGACAAGCAGACCAGCGGCATCATCCTCGTCGCCAAGGACGACTCCACGCACCGCAAGCTGGGTGAGATGTTCTCCCAGCGCCAGGTCGCCAAAACCTACCGCGCACTCGTCCACGGTCACCTGGCCAAGGACAACGTCACCATCAACCTCCCCATCGCCCGCGACATCCTACGCCGTATCCGCATGACCACCCGTCGCTCACTGGAGTCCGGTGCCCGCACCGCCGTCTCGCACGTTCAGGTAATGGAGCGCATCTCGTCACCCTACGGGCCATTTACCCTCGTCGAGGTCCGCATCGAAACTGGTCGCACCCATCAGATACGCGTCCACATGCAGTCGCTTGGCCATCCAGTCGTTGGCGACAACCTCTACGGCGCGCCGCACCGTATCCTCAATCCTCGCAATCCGGAGGATGCTCTCTCGCTGGAGCGCAACTTCCTTCATGCCGCGCATCTCTCTTTTACGCACCCCCAGACCGGTAAAGCCATGGACCTCGATGCACCGCTTCCGCCGGAGCTTCTTGCCTTTCTCGCCAGCCTCCAGACTGCTTCGCCCGCAGACACGCCCCAGATGCGGTAGAATCAACCCCGTGACCGTTCTCTTCCGCTCCTCGCCCATGGCACGGCTTCAGGCCGCCTCCATCTCCGCCCTCGCACTTCTCATCACCCTTGGTGCCTCACCGTTGCGCGCCCAGCAGACTGCACCGGCGCCTACAGTTACGGCACTGCCAGCCGCACCCTCAGCGACGGCTGCGCAGTCCGCTCCAGCCGCTGCGCCCAACCCGCTGGCGCAGGCTCCTGCACTCCCGACCCAGACCGCTCCCGCACAGGCCGAGGAACCCGTGACGACCATCGTCGTCCAGGCCAATGAGGTCAACCTCATCTTTACCGTCACCGACAAGAAAGGTCGCTTCATCACCGGCCTGCGCCGGGAGAACTTCGGCCTCCTCGACGACGGACGCCCCCCCATCGCGGTCAAGGACTTCCGCCTCGCCGAGCACCTGCCTCTGCGGGTCGGCATCATGCTGGATACCTCCAGTTCCATCCGCCGACGCTTCCAGTTTGAACAGGACTCCGCCATCGAGTTCCTGCTGCAGGTTCTGCACGTCAACGATCGCGCCTTTGTGGAAGGCTTCGATATCCAGACCGACGTCGCCCAGGGCTTCACCAACAACGTCGACCTGCTCAATCAGGGCATCCGCAAACTGCGGCCCGGCGGCGGCACAGCGCTCTTCGATGCGCTCTACAAGACCTGCCGCGACCAGATGCTAACGCTCCGCGAGACCTCCGCTGTCCGCCGTGCGCTCATCCTCGTCTCCGACGGCGACGACAACTACTCCCGCGTTCAGGAATCGGAAGCCATCAAGATGTGCCAGCGGGCGGAGACCATCGTCTACTCCATCAGCACCAACGTAAGCCCCAGCAAAGACAAGGGTGATGACACACTCCGGCAGATCTCCGAGGCCACCGGCGGACAAGCCTTTTACCCCGTCCGCATCGAGGATGTCGCCACCGGATTTCACAACATCGAGCAGGAACTTCGCAGCCAGTACTCGCTCGTCTACACTCCTGCCAACTTCAAAAACGATGGCTCTTTCCGAACAATCTACCTTCAGGCACTCGACCCCCGTTATCACGTTCGTGCCAACAAAGGCTATTTCGCCCCGCGTCCCCCGCAGTAACTCTGCTTCTCGCTGTACACTTCTTATTTTTAATGTCTCCACTGCAGGCCCTTCGCACAACGAAGGGCCTACACTTTCATGCCGATGGCATCAGCAGCGTCATCCCCCTGCAGCCCCCGCCCGGCATAAATCAGCCACCACCAGATAACTCTTCCCAGCAATCGGTGTCTAATCCTGCAGAGGTTTACTTCATGAAACTCCGCCTCGCTACTGTCTTGCTGTCGTTCACCGTCGCCGCCTATGCGCAGCCACCCGTGGGCATCGATCAAGCCCTCAACACCCTCGCCGACCAGCCTGCGACGCACACCGGCTTTGTCTTTGATCGATCCATGGTCCAGGTTGCAGAAGGTCTGTTGGAGTCCAACGGCATGGACTCGACGCGCGCCGCTGCCGCGATTCACAGCATCGCCGTCGATAGCTACCACTATCCCCGCGCGGCCTTTTACGCCCCCGAGGGCATGAGCCACATCATCGATACCTACCATGCCGCTGGCTGGAAGCATCTCGTCAACGCCAACCAGACCGTGGCGAACACCGCGCAACCCAGCAACACCGTCACCGACCTGTGGCTTCACTTCACTGGTGCAGACATCGACGGCGTTACCGTTCTCGCCCGCGGCTCCCGCGACATGAATGTGATCCAGATTGCCTGCGACCTGCGCCCGCTGGACCTGCTCCACCTCAGCGGCCACTTCGGTATCCCCAAGGTCGATCCCAACGCCGTCATGGTTCCCGCTCCCGACGGCAAGTAGCGCCGCGCAGCGGGCAACGTATCCCTCGCCGGTCGTACCTGCAGCTAGCCTGATGAGTGGCCGTACTGCTCTACCTGTTGCATCAGTGCGATCTTGCGTTCCGGTCCCAGAAAGCTGGCCTCCACGGCATTGGCCGCCAACTCCCGCATCTGCTCCAGTGAGAACCCGAACCGCTCCTGCACCAGGCAGTACTCCTCCAGCAGGTTGCTGCCAAACATCGGCGGATCATCGGAGTTGATCGTGACCATCAATCCCTGCTCAAAATAATCCCGCACCGGATGCTGCTCAAAATCGGGACAGCATCCCGTCCTGATGTTGCTGGTGACGTTGATCTCCAGCGGAATCTGCTTCTCTGCCAGCACGGCCAGCAGCTCCGCATCGTGCTGTGCCGAGAGCACATGCCCCAGCCGCTCCGCACCGATGTTGATTGCCGCCCAGATGCTCTCCGGCCCAATCGTCTCGCCTGCATGTGCTGTCAGCCGCAGCCCGGCTGCCTTGGCCTCGGCATAGCTCTCGCGGAACAGGTCGGCGCTGCCCCGCGCTTCGTCCCCGCCAATTCCGATCCCCACGATGCTGGGGTACTGCTGGCGTAGTTCGGCTGCCTTGCGAAAGACCTTCGCCCCCTCCTCCGCGCCAAAGTGTCGCACCGCATCGATCAGCCAGTAGATCGTCGTGCCAAAGTCCTTCTCGGCGCGCACCCGCCCACGCTCAATGGCCTCCACATAGGGCTCCACCTCGGCGTTCTTCCAGTAGTAGATAATCCCGAAGGAGATATACACCTCGGCATGGACCACTCCCTGCCGCGCCAGCTCTCGCACCATGTTGTACGTAATCAGCTCGTAGTCGCCCGGCCCTTTCAGCCGTGAAGACACTGCTTTGAACGAGTCCATAAATCCCAGAAAATTCTCGTATCGGTACAGTGCCTGGGCGGCCTCCGCCGTCAGCGGCTCCGCATCATGCCGCTTGCTTAGCTCCAGCAGCGTCTCCGGCAGAATCGTACCTTCCAGATGTAGATGCAGCTCTACCTTTGGCAGCCCGCGCATCCACTCCACCACATCGATCTCAGCATCCTGCTTACCTTGTTTGCGTGCCATCGCAATAGTCTATTCCGTTCCGGTGCAGCGCAGCCCCCAGTCGAGGTTGTCAATCAGCCTCGCCGGGGTCAGAATG
>DAICZO010000065.1 GCA_027311125.1 Acidobacteriaceae bacterium | reverse complement strand
ACACTCCCCTGCCCAGACCGCCGCCTGGCCCGAACGCGACCGCGTCATCTTCGAACTCCTCTACGGATGCGGCATCCGCAACTCCGAACTCGTCGGCCTCGACATGCTCCACATCCAGTGGAAAAACGATGCCATCCTCGTCCGTGGCAAAGGCCGCAAAGAGCGTCTGGTCCCCCTCGGCGACGAAGCTGCTGCCGCCATCCGGACCTACCTCCCACTCCGCGAAGCCCGCCTCACCGCCGCCGGCAAAGCCAGACTCCTCCACGATGGCCCCCTCCTCACCAACCTCCGCATGCGCGGCGACTGCCGCCTCACTACCCGCAGCGTCGGCCGTATCGTCAAATCCATCGCCCTCAGCCGCGGCCTCGCCGCCGACGTACACCCCCACACCCTCCGCCACGCCTTCGGAACCCACATGCTCGAAGAAGGAGCCGACCTCCGCGCCATTCAGGAGATGCTCGGCCACGAACGCCTCTCCACCACCCAGCGCTACACCCAGCTCACCGTCGGCCAGGTCCAGAAGGTCTACGACGAAACCCATCCCCGCGCCAAATAGCAGACCGGTTGCGGCATCTCGGCAAGTGACTGCCGTCATTCCCTAATAACGCGGCACATTCGGATCGATCAATCGCGACCAGCCGTCAATCCCACCTGCCAACGACTGCACCCGTTCAAATCCCTGTTCCCGCAGCCACAGTGCCACATTCAGCGACCGCGCCCCATGGTGGCACATCACCACCACATGCTGCTCCGGGTCAAGCTCCGTATGCGCCCGCGAAGTGACCTCGCCCATCGGAATCAGCAACGAGTTGGCAATATGCGCCGTCTGGTGTTCCCAGCCCTCCCGTACATCCAGCAGCAGAGGAGCCTCGGGAAGTTGGCAAAGTTCAGCGTAAGTCTGTGGCGTAATCTCAAGTTCTAGCATGTATTAAGCATAGAACATTCCCCCAGCCGTTACCTCCAATGAACCTGCTTCAAGAACTTGCACCCACAGCGGTACACTGGACTATCGGATTGCATCCAAACAATCTGGCTGGGCCCGGTACATCCTGTTTCAAGAACGGCGGAGGCGAGTTGGAGAAGGTTCTGATTGTCGAAGATGAGCTGCATGCACGTACCGGCCTCACCGAACTGATCGAGAGTTGGGGCTACCGAGCCGACTGTGCCGCCGATGGCGTCGAAGGCCTCGAGAAGATACTCGCCTGGACCCCAGCCATCGTCGTGACCGACCTCAAAATGCCCCGCATGGATGGCATGCAACTCCTCCAGCGCATCGGCGAACTCCCCCAGCGTATCGCCGTCGTCATGCTCACCGCCCAGGGCTCCATCGAATCCGCCGTAGAGGCCATGCGCATGGGGGCCTACGACTACATCCCCAAGCCCGTCGATCCCATCCGCCTCCGCACCATCCTCCAGAACGCCAGCCGCCAGCGCGAGGCAGACGTCGAACTCGAAGTCACCCGCCGCCAGCTACGCGACACCGGCATCCTCGGCCCGCTCGTCGGAAACTCCCCCCAGATGAAGGACATCTTCAACCTCATCGAACGCGTCGCCCCCTCCAACGTCTCCGTCCTCGTCACCGGAGAGAGCGGTACCGGCAAGGAACTCGTAGCCCGGGCACTCCACGAACTCAGCTCCCGCCGCAGCAAACCCTTCGTCGCCGTCAACTGCGCCGCCATCCCCGAAACCCTCATCGAAAGCGAGATCTTCGGCCACGAGAAAGGGGCCTTCACCGGCGCACTCGAACGCCGCGCAGGCTGCTTCGAACTCGCCGAAGAAGGCACTCTGCTCCTCGACGAGATAGGAGAAATGCCCGCCGCGACCCAGGCCAAACTCCTCCGCGTCCTCGAAGATCGCAAGCTCCGCCGCCTCGGCAGCAAGGTCGAACCTCCCGTCGATGTCCGCGTCGGCGCTGCCACCAACAAAGACCCCGAGCAAGCCGTCGCCAACGGAGAACTCCGCGGCGATCTCTACTATCGCCTCAACGTCTTCAACATCCAGATGCCACCCCTCCGCGAACACCTCATGGATGTCGTCCCCATCGCCGACAAGATGATCGTCGACATGAACGAGCGCCATCACTGCAAGGTCTCAGGCATGAAGGACTCCTTCGTCAAACGCCTCGAATCCTACGACTGGCCCGGCAACGTCCGCGAACTCCGCAACACCATCGAACGAGCCACCATCCTCGCCGGATCCGGCCTCATCGGTGTCGAGCATCTGCCGCCACACTTCGGCGAGCCCGGCTTCGCTCCCCTCGCCAGCCGCCCGCGAGAACCCGGCAAATCCTCCGGCGTCCGTGATGTAGACGAGATCAAAGCGGAAGCGCAGCGCTATCTCAACGATCAAAAAACCGTCCATGTCGAGGTTGGCACCACCGTCGATGAGGCCGAGCGCCAACTCATCCTCAAAACCCTGGAGGCTACCCACAACAACAAAACCCGGGCTGCGGAAATTCTAGGTATCAGCGCCAAAACCCTCCAGAACAAGTTGAAGGAATACTCGAATACCACCGCTGTGACGGAGTAGCCTATGCAGCTCAAGACCAAGCTGGTGCTGTCGCTCTCGGCCTTGACCTGTGCCATCGTACTCGTCCTCTCCACCCTCTTCGTCTCTGAACTGCTCCGCCAGCGCATCGAACAAACCGTCGCCGCCAACGACGTTCTCTCCCACGAAGTCCTCCTCATGACCCGCCAGGCCGTCGAAACAGGCCTGCGAGCCCAGCCACCCATCGACCGCTCCGACGAAGCCCTCCACGCCGCCGTCACCGATGCCCTCCGCAGCAACACCGCGCTCGCCGATGTCATGAACGCCGTCGTCCGCTACTCCCCCACCGTGCAGGACGTCAGCGTCACCGATGCCCACGGAATCATCCTCATCAGCACCGACCCCGATGCTCTGGATCAGCAAGCCTCTTACCGCACCAGTCTCAGCACCGTCCGCGATGGTGGCATCGCCTACCAGACCCGCCAGGTCTTCGGAAAACCCCGCGTCTTCGATAGTGCCCAAACCCTCGTTCGCAACGGACAGCCCTTTCTCATCGTGCACGTCGGCGTACTCTCCACCTTCCTCCGCAACTCCTACGCCCCCTGGCTCAAAGCCGCGCTCCTCTTCGCCGGTCTCGCTGGTCTCGCATCCATCATCGCAGCCGGTCTTCTCGCGAATCTCGCTCTCTTTCCCATCGAACAGATCAGCCAGCGCCTCGAACACCTCACCCTCGCCGAAGGCATCGCCACACCTCTGCTCCCCGGTCCACGCCCCAAAACCAACGATGCCGTCGTCCGCGTCACCAGAACCATCGACCGCCTCGGCCAGCAGATTCGTTCCACCGAGGCTGGATACTCCGCCCTCCAGGCCAACCTCAACCAGATGCTCGACACCCTCCGCGACGGCGTCCTGCTCTTCACCGCCGACCACCGCTCCATCATGGTCTCCGATGCCGTCGCATACTTCCTCAACCTCCCCGAAGACTCCAAGCAGGACATGGTCGGGCTCCGCATCGAAGAGATCTTCCACCCCGAAACCGCCCTCGGCGCAGCCGTACTGGAGGCCTTCGCCAGCGGTCGCCCCGTCATCGCAGAGACCGTCACCCTGGAAGACGGGCGCCAGGTCCAGATCACCCTCGACCGCATCGACGACGGACAAGGCGGCACCGGAAGCCTCGGCACCCTCCTCACCCTGCGCGATACCGAGTCCGCCCTGCAACTCGGACAGGAACTCGAAGTCTCCCGGCGCCTGGCCGCCATCGGCAAACTCACCGCCGGCGTAGGCCACGAAGTCAAAAATCCCATCAACGCCATGGTCGTTCACCTCGAACTCCTCCGCGCCAAAATCGCCGCAGCAGGCAACGGTGCCTGCGAAGGAGCACAACGCCACGTCGATATCCTCGCCGGAGAGATGCAGCGCCTCGACCGCGTCGTCCAAACCCTGGCCGACTTCTCCCGCCCCATGGAACTCCACCTCCACGAGCACGACCTCCGCCAGGTCGTCGCCGCCGTCCTCGAACTCATGGGCGCGGAACTAGCAGAAAACAACGTCCAGGTCCTCGTCGAAAACCCCCAGGAGGTCGTCCCCGTCCGGATCGACGCGGAACTCATCCGCCAGGCCCTCCTCAACCTCTTCCTCAACGCCATGCAGGCCATGCCCACCGGAGGAGAACTCCGCATTATCATCAAAAAAGACCAGCACTTCGCCACCGTCCAGATCGCCGACACCGGCGAAGGCATCCCACCCGAACTCCTGCCCCGCATCTTCGAACTCTACTTCACCACCAAATCCACCGGCAGCGGCATCGGTCTCGCCACCACCTATCGCATCCTCCAGATGCACGGAGGAGCCATGGACGTACTCTCCAACACCGACCCCGATTCACCCCAAAGGGGAACTACATTTACGCTAAGAGTGCCCCTCACCACCGGGATCGCAAACGACTCCCGTAAGGTAGTAACGGCAGGATCAAATCGTGGCTAACTCCGGCATCCCAACCCGGTCGCATCACAGGAGAACTCGTTGAACGTGCAAGGCTACATACGGCGGAAGCTTACGGCGACATCGCTCTGCCTCGCCCTGTCCGTCAGTCTCACGGGCTGCTTCCACAAACGAGTCCACCTCGCTCCCCTCCCTCCAACCATCACCCAGGTCGACACCGAACCCGTCTCCGATTCCATCGCCCAGATCATGGTCGAGCCACCCGACGAGCCGCTCCCCGATCTCCCCGTCGCAGCCGCCGCAGCCAAACCACACCGCGAGCGCCGCCGCATCGCACCCAAAACCACGCCCCCCTCCGCTCCCAACCAACTCGCCGTCGACGAGGAACCCGCCGACGTAGCCGCCATCGGCGACCTCACCACCGGCTCAGACGCCACACCCCAGCGTCATCAGCAGGCGCTCGACCTCATCGCAACCAACGACAAACGCATCAACGCCCTGCGCCCGGACATCCTGCGCAACCAGCGTTCGCAAATCAGCAAAATTAAAAACTTCCAGAAGCAGGCCCACCAGGCCCTCGACTCAGGCGACTCCGAAGGCGCCATGACCCTCGCCACCAAAGCCAAGCTCCTGCTCGACGACCTCGACAAGCCCAACGGCGGCATCTAGCCACCAAACCCCGCCCAGCCTCTACGCATCCGCACCGTGGCAGTTCTTGAACTTCTTACCCGAACCGCACGGGCACTTGTCGTTCCGCCCAACCTTCTCCCCGGTCCTCCGCGGAGCCCCACTCTGGCTATCGGCCGTCGCAGAGCTAGCCGCCCGCGCCTGCTCCAGCTCACGCTGCTTCTTCTTCTGAAACTCCTTCTCCAGCGCATCGATCGTCGTCGCCGGAGACCGGCTCGGCAACTGCATCGGCTGACGCTGTGGCGGCGGCATCGTCGCCCCAGCCGAAAGCGTCGACGTCGGCATTTGGCTCTCCCGCTGCGCCTGCAACTCCGCCTGCTGCTGCTGCGCCAGTTGCTGTGCCTGCGTCACCGCCTGTGCCTCCGCCAGTTGCTCCGCAGTCTCAATCGGAGTCCCATCCGGCCCGATAATCTGCATCCGGAACAGATGCCGTGCCGTATCTTCCTGGAACCGCAGCATCATCCCCTCGAACATCTCGAACGACTCTTTCTTGTACGCCACCAGCGGATCCTGCTGCGCATACCCACGCAGCCCAATCCCTTCCTTCAGGTGGTCCATCGCCAGCAGATGGTCCTTCCACAGCCCATCCAGCACCGACAGCATCACAATCCGTTCGTGATACCGCATCGCCGGCGCGCCCAGTATCTGTTCCTTCACGTTGTACCGGCCGCGCAGCTTCTCGAAGATCGTCTCGCCCAGTTGATGCCGGTTCATCGACGCTGCATCAATCTCGCCTTCAAACCGCACCCCGAACATGTCGTACAGTTGGTTGAACAGCGCTTCCATCTTCCACTCATCCGGATGCGACTTCTCCGGAGCGTTCTCATCCAGCAGGTTCGACAGAATCGTCGACACATAGTCATCCGTAATCAACTGCTTCTGATCCACACCCTCCATCAGTTGCCGTCGCAGGCCGTACACCGCCTCGCGCTGCTTGTTCATCACGTCGTCGTACTCCAGCACGTGCTTGCGCGACTCGAAGTTCTGGCTCTCCACCGCCTTCTGCGCCGCCTCAATCCGCCGCGAAATCATGCCCGACTCGATCGGAACACCTTCTTCCATACCCAGTCGCTGCAGCAGGGTCGATACCCACTCCCGCGCGAAAATACGCATCAGATCGTCTTCCAGCGACAGATAGAACCGCGAAGCACCCGGATCACCCTGTCGTCCCGCGCGTCCACGCAACTGGTTATCCACGCGCCGCGACTCATGCCGCTCCGTGCCCAGAATATGCAGGCCGCCTGCCGCAATCACCGCATCATGCTCCGCCTTCGTCTGCGCAGCATGGGCCGCCGTCGCTGCATCCCAGCTCTCCTGCGTCGTCTCAAACTCCTGTCCGGAGTAGTAGAACCGCACCATCCCCGGCCCCGCCACCGGAGAGATCGCGCCCTCCGCCGCACTCACCGCACGTGCCTGGCTCTTCCGCACCAGGTCCTGACGAGCCATAAACTCCGCATTACCGCCCAGCAGAATATCCGTTCCACGACCCGCCATGTTGGTCGCAATCGTCACCATCCCCAGGCGTCCAGCCTGTGCAACGATCTCCGCTTCCTTCTCATGGAACTTCGCATTCAGCACCACATGCCGAACACCTTTGCGCTTCAAAATCTCGCTCAGCAGCTCCGACTTCTCGATGCTCGTCGTACCCACCAGCACCGGCTGCTTCAGC
>DAICZO010000059.1 GCA_027311125.1 Acidobacteriaceae bacterium | reverse complement strand
CCTCTAAGTCTTTGCCTCTAGGTACGCCAAGGCTTTAGCCTTGGCATCCAGGCCAACCCCAAAAGCGGGCTTTAGCCCCTGGGGTATGCCTTCCTTCACAAAGGCACAATCTAACCGTTACACCAACAATCAGACACCATGCAAAACAGCAAGGCCCGCTCATCGAGCGGGCCTTTCACATCACATCACCAGCAGCCTAAGCCACTCCGATCACCGTGCAAAGCTCCTTCACCGAGTCCGCGCTCTTCTGCAGCGCAGCCTGCTCCTCAGCCGTCAGCTTGATCTCAATGATCTGCTCCAGTCCCTTCGAGCCCAGCTTGCAAGGCACCCCGACATACAGCCCGGAGATTCCATACTCCCCCTGCAGGTAAGCCGCGCAAGGCAGAATCTTCTTCTTGTCCTTCAGAATCGCCTCCACCATCTCCACTGCCGCAGCCGAAGGAGCATAGTAGGCCGAACCTGTCTTCAGGTGCTTCACAATCTCCGCGCCGCCATTCGCAGTGCGCGTCTCCAACTCCTTCAACCGCTCCGGTGCAATCAACTCGGTAATCGGAATCCCCGCCATCGTCGAGTAGCGGCTCAGCGGCACCATCGTATCGCCATGGCCACCCAGAACAAAAGCAGTTACATTCTCGACCGACACCTTCAACTCCTCGGCAATAAACGTCCGGAACCGCGCCGAATCCAGCACCCCGGCCATCCCAATCACACGCTCCCGCGGAAAGCCCGACTTCTTGAACGCAGCCTGCGCCATCGCGTCCAGAGGATTCGAAACAATAATCAAAATGCAGTTCGGCGAGTTCGCCACCACCTTCCCCACCACGTCCGACATGATGTTGAAGTTCGTATTCAGCAAATCGTCCCGGCTCATCCCCGGCTTACGCGGAATCCCCGCCGTAATCACCACAATGTCCGAGTTCGCCGTATCCGCATAGTCATTCGTACCCACAATCGAGCAGTCCTGCTTCTCGATCGGCATCGCCTGCAGCAGATCCAGCGCCTTGCCCTGCGGCACGCCTTCCACCACGTCGATCAGCACCACATCCGCCAGTTCCTTCGCCGCAATCCAGTGTGCAGCCGTTGCCCCAACATTACCCGCGCCTACGATCGATACCTTTTTACGCATCTCTTCTCCTGGTTCTTCTGCAATGGTTTGTCATCCGTCCGCACAGCGGAAAGACCTGCTCTTCGTCTCGTACCACTAACTCATATTCTCAATCATACGGCTCGCAAACTCACTCGTCTTAGCCTTCGTCGCGCCCACCATCGACCGCTCAAAGTCATACGTCACAAACTTCTGCGCAATCGTCTTCTCCATCGAGCTTTCGATCAGCCGCGCCGCCTCCGTCCAGCCCAAGAAGTCGAACAGCATCACGCCCGACAGAATCACCGATCCCGGATTGATCACATCTTTATCCGCATACTTCGGAGCCGTCCCATGCGTCGCCTCAAACACCGCATATCCATCGCCAATGTTCGCGCCCGGAGCGATTCCCAATCCGCCCACCTGTGCCGCCGCCGCATCCGAAATGTAGTAGCCATTCAGGTTCGTCGTTGCCAGCACGCTGTAGTCCGAAGGCCGAATAATAATCTGCTGGAAGATCGAGTCCGCAATCCTGTCATTAACCAGCACCTTCTGCTTCCACTGGCCATTCCCATGCGTCTTTCCAATCGACGCCAGCACCGCCTTCACCTCGGCCACCACGCTCTCGCCAAACTCCTTGGCCGCAAACTCGATTCCCGGCTCGATCAACGCGGCATTCTCCTCCGCCGTCAGCGCAGGATTCGCCTCCACGTTCCCCAGTATCCAGCTCTCCCGCTCCGTCACCGTTTGCTCGCGGAACTCCTGCGTCGCCACCTCATAGCCCCACTCGCGGAACGCGCCTTCCGTAAACTTCTGGATATTCCCCTTGTGCACCAGCGTCACCGTCTTGCGCCCTTCCTTCAGCGCAAACGCAATCGCCGCCCGCACCAGCCGCTTCGACCCCGTGATCGAGATCGGCTTCACCCCCACACCCGAGTCCAGACGAATCTTCTTCTTCGTCCCCTTCAGCATCTCGTCGTTCACAAACGCGATAAACTTCGCCGCCTCCGGAGTCCCCTCGCGGAACTCGATGCCTGCATAAATGTCCTCCGTATTCTCCCGGAAGATCACCACATCCAACTGCTCCGGATGCTTCACCGGGCTGGGCCCCCCCGCGTAGTACTTCACCGGACGCACGCACTGGTACAGATCCATCAACTGCCGCAGCGCCACATTCAAACTGCGAATCCCGCCACCCACCGGCGTCGTCAGCGGTCCCTTGATCGACACGCGAAAGTCCATCGTCGCGCTCACCGTGTCATCCGGAAGCCAGTTCTGCGTCTGCCGATACGCCTTCTCACCCGCCAGCACTTCAAACCACTTCACACCGCGCTTGCCGCCATACGCTTTCTCCACCGCTGCATCGAATACCCGCTGCGAAGCACGCCAGATATCCCGCCCCGTTCCATCACCCTCGATAAACGGAATGATCGGATGGTCCGGTACCGTAAACGTTCCATTGGCATATTCAATCGGCTGACCATCAGTGGGAACGGCAATTCCGTTATAGCTGGCTTTCATCGCGTCAAAATCCTCCAGAACAATTGGAGGCAGCCTACCATCGCAAAGATACAGCTCGCAAGACAGCATTCCGTTTACCGCACAACAAGTCCGCTCACCGCACAAAGCTGAAAAAGCCCCAGCCAAAGGCCAGGGCTCTTTCACCATCCTCTACAGTCGACTAGAAAATATTCCAGAGCAACTGGTTATAAACATCGTGGTGGAACTGAACCTCCGACGTCTTCACAATCGTACCCAGCAACCGTGGGCAGCGATCAGCCGAAGCCTGCTTCAGATCCGCATAACGGCTCTTCACCTCTTCGCCCAGAATCGTCGAAGTCCACTCTGCGGCGCGGAAGTTATCAATCGCCGTGTAGATGTTGTCCGGCAGATAACGATCCGCCTGGCGCAGGTTCTTGATCTTCGCCGTGTTGCCATCCAGACCCGTCTTGAAGATCGAGTACAGCACCATGTACGGGTTCGCATCCGGACCAACCGAACGCACTTCCACACGCGAAGACTTCTCGTTGCCAATCGGAATACGCACCATCGATCCACGGTCTGTCGCCGAAGCCTTGATCTGGTTCGGAGCCTCAAAGTGAGGATCAAGACGACGGTACGAGTTCACGCTGGCATTCAGCAGCAGGCAAAGATCATTGCCATGCGTCAGAATGCGATCCGTAAACTGCCACGCCAGCTTCGAGATCTTCTCTTCACCCTTGGGGTCCCAGAAAAGGTTCTTGCCGTTCTTCGTGATTGAAACGTTCGTGTGCATACCGCTGCCGTTCACGCCAACCACGGGCTTGGGCAAAAAGCTCGCCGTCATGCCCATCTGCGTCGCCACCTGGCGGCAGATCAGTTTGTACAACTGAATCTGGTCGGCGGCCGCAACCACTTCGCCATAGCTGTAGTTGATCTCGAACTGGCTCGGAGCAACTTCAGGGTGGTCTTTTTCGTTCTCGAAGCCCATCGCGCGCTGCACTTCCGCAGTCGTGTCGATAAACTCACGCAGCGGATCGCCGGGCAGCGAGTGGTAGTAGCCACCCTTGTTCACATACTCGAACGTCCCCGTCTCGTGGTAGCTGCGCTCGGCGTCCACACCCTCAAACAGGAAGCCTTCAATCTCGTTCGCCGCATTCAGCGTGTACCCGTTCTTATCGAACAACTCCTGGGAGTACTGCTTCAACACGCCGCGCAGGTCGCCCGAGTAGGTGCCGCCGTTCTTGTCGATCACTTCGCCAAACACCATCACCTTGCCCGCGCCAAACACATCCGCCGGCACCCAGTAGAAGGCGCTCCAGTCAATACCCAAACGCAGATCGCTCTCCCGCTGCGTCGTAAACCCGCGAATCGAAGAACCGTCAAAAGTCAGGTTGTCGTAGCTCTTCACCAGAAACTTCTTATCGTAGTCCAACATGTGCAGACGGCCTTCCAGGTCGCTGAACAGGACCGTCACAGCCTTGATCCGGCGCTCGTCTGTCAGGTACTTCAAGCGTTCTTCCCGAATCACGTCGGCAGAGACGCGCTTCTTGCGCTGTTCTTTCGCCTGCAGGTTCAGGTCCTCTAGTTCGCCGTAGGAAAGCTCCAGAAAATCTCGAAATTCGCTCAAATGACACTCCTTCTGCACTGAAGTACACGTATTCCGCAACAAGGCGGTGAAGTTGGTTGTAATGGGGTCGAAGAGCGCTGGAGCGACGGGGGCCAGCTACCCAACACTTTCAACGTATCAGAAAAATTCACACAGGCAAAAGTTTTTGTGCTTCAACTTCATTGCTTCAACTCCACCAACACCACAATCCCCGCATAATCAACCGCCATTCCAGCCCCCACTCGGCCAATCCCCGCCAAAAGCCAGAAATTCACCCGTCCGCAACTTGGGCAAACCGCCACAATACCGTACCCTCATTACTTAGGAACTCTTTCATGCCCAAGACCACCAATCCCCGCATCGCCCTCATCAAGATGTCCTGCGCCCCGGACACCGCCGCCAACCTCGACAAAGCCGCCGACCGCGTCCGCGAGGCCGCCCGCGCCGGAGCCAACATCGTCTGTCTCCCCGAACTCTTCCGCGCCCAGTACTTCTGCCAGCGCGAAGAGCATGCCCTCTTCGACACCGCCGAGTCCATCCCCGGCCCTTCCACCGCGCGCCTCAGCGCCATCGTCCGCGAAGAAAAAATCGTCCTCGTCGCCAGCCTCTTCGAGCGCCGCGCTCCCGGCCTCTACCACAACACCGCAGCCATCCTCGACCACGCCGCCACCGGCCCCGACCACATCCACAGCATCTACCGCAAGATGCACATCCCCGACGACCCCCTCTACTACGAGAAGTTCTACTTCACCCCCGGCGACCTCGGCTTCAAGGCCCAGACCACCAGCCACGGAAACATCGGCACCCTCATCTGCTGGGACCAGTGGTACCCCGAGGCCGCCCGTCTCACCGCCCTCAGCGGAGCCAACACCCTCTTCTACCCCACCGCCATCGGCTGGCACCCCTCCGAGAAAGCCGAGTACGGCGAAGCCCAATACTCCGCCTGGCAGACCATGCAGCGCTCCCATGCCATCGCCAACGGAGTCTTCGTCGGCGCCGTCAACCGTGGAGGCCACGAGCACGGCGATGTCACCCACAACGGCATCACCATGACCGGCCCCGGCGACCACACCCCGCAGTCCGGCCTCGAGTTCTGGGGCGGCAGCTTCCTTGCTGATCCCTTCGGCCGCATCATCGCCAAAGCCTCGCACACGGACGAAGAAATCCTCATCGCAGAAATCGATCCCGCGCTCGTTGAAGAGACCCGCCGCAACTGGCCCTTCCTCAGCGACCGCCGCATCGACGCCTACGGCAACATCACCCGCAGCTTCATCGACTAGATTCTCTTCTTTGTCACCCAAAATCGAGATCATACATCGGTAGCGAAGACCCATAGATATAG
>DAICZO010000119.1 GCA_027311125.1 Acidobacteriaceae bacterium | reverse complement strand
GCAAACCCCTGCTCACCGCCGTCCTCTGCGACGACCCAGCCCAGCAAAGCCTCCTGCTCCAACTCGCCGCCAGCGTCGAAATGTACTCCAAGCACCCCCTTGCCCGCGCCATCCTCGACGCCGCCCTCGACCGCGATCTGCCTCTCAAGGAGGCCTCCGATATCTCCGAAGCTCCCGGCTCCGGCCTGCACGGCCACGTCGATGGCCACAGCATCTGGGTCACCGGACGCAAAAAAATCCCCGCCGAAATCGCCGCCAAACTCCCCCCGCCCGCCGCTGGCCTGGAGTGTGTCGTCCTCATGGACGACCGCATCGCGGCCCTCCTCCGTTTTGAGGATCAACCCCGCCAGGACACCAAGCCCTTCCTCGATCACCTCGCCCCCCAGCACAACATCCGCGAAGTCGCTCTGCTCTCTGGCGACCGCGTCCCAGAGGTCGCACTCTTCGCCGCCCGCATGCAGATCAAGCAGGTCTACGGCGGCATGAGCCCCGAAGAAAAAGTCGACGTCGTCCGCGACCTCACCCGCCGCAGCAAAACCATCTACATCGGCGACGGCATCAACGACGCCCCCGCCATGCTCAACGCCACCGTCGGCATCGCCCTCGGCGTCAACAGCGAAATCACCTCCGAGGCCGCCGGAGCCGTGATCCTCGAGTCCTCCCTCAAAGGCGTCGACGAACTCATGCACATCGGCATCCGCATGCGCCACATCGCCCTCCAGAGCGCTGTCGGCGGCATGTCCCTCAGCCTCCTCGGCATGTTGGCCGCTGGCTTCGGCCTCATCACACCCATCCAGGGAGCGCTCCTGCAGGAGGCCATCGACCTCCTCGCCATCCTCAACTCCCTCCGCATGATCATCCCCACCGCCCAACTCAGCGACTTCGACACCCCGCAAACCACCACTACCCCAGCCACCACCTAGCCGATGCCGCCAAATCAAATCCGCCATCGCCCTCAGGGCAGGGAACTACCCTCCCTACTCTCCCGCATACAACTGGAACGGCGCCCAATACAACGGCTTCCGAAACACCCCAGTCGTGTGCAGCATCGCCAGCTTCGCGTCGCGCAGCGCCGCATCGGCTCGCTTGCCCTGCTCCAACTCCCCATACATCTGGTCCATCAACTCCGGTGTCGATGCGTCGCTCACCTCCCACATCGCTCCGATCACCTCATGCGATCCCGCCCGTAAAAACGCCCAAGCCAACCCCACCAATCCCTCCCCCAGGTACTCTCGCTCTCCCGACCCATAGCACGCCGACAACGTCACCAACTCCGCCTTCAACTTCTGCCGCAGAATATCCCGCGCATACAGCTTGTACTGCGTCCCATCTCCCGCATCCTGCGACAACACCACCGCCGAATCCAGCGGACTGTTCTCGCTCGCCGTGGCATGCGCCACAAAGTGCACATACGCATACCCGCCCGGCTGGCTCGCTTCATATGCTCCCGGCGAGGCCGCCGCGCCCTCCAGCACCGTCCGATGCCCCGCATCAAAATGCCCCGCAACCTTCGCCATCTCCTCCCCCGCCTGCGGCAACGCCCCATACTGGTCCGAGCGGTACACCGGATTCCCGATCAGCAGCATCCGCCGCGCACCCTCCCGCACCCTCCGCTCACCCTGCGCCGCCAGCAACCGCAGCGACTTCGCATTCGTGATC
>DAICZO010000048.1 GCA_027311125.1 Acidobacteriaceae bacterium | reverse complement strand
GCGGATTTCGCTGCCGGGCGGCGAGAATTTGATGGCGTTGGAGATGAGGTTGTTGAGCGTCTGAATGATGCGGTCGGGGTCGGCCCAGACGCTGACACCATTGGCGGCGTAGAAGATGCGGATGTTGGGACGGGGTGCGCGGGTCTGCTGCATAGTGACGGCGCGGCGGAGGAGATCTTCAGCGCTGCACATGGTGAGTTGCAGCTCGGCCTTGCCGGAGCCGATGCGTTCGAGATCGAGAATGTCGTTGACGAGGCGGACGAGGCGGTCGGAGTTGCTGATGGCAATCTCCAGCATTTGCTGGACTTTTTCGGGCCGCGAGGTGAGTGCTCCTCCGGCGAGCAGGCCCAGGGCTCCGCGGAGGGAGGTGAGCGGGGTCCGGAGTTCGTGGGAGACGGTGGAGATGAACTCGTCTTTCATACGGTCGAGGGCGCGGCGCTCGGTCGTGTCTGTGAAGGCTACGACGACGCCGACGGCACGGCCTTCACCGTTTTCGCTAGAGGAGTCGATCTGGGGGCGGGCAACGTACTCGACGGGGAAGCTGGTACCGTCTTTGCGCCAGAAGACTTCGTTGGCGACGCGAACGGTGTCGCGGTGGGTGAGGCTGTTGCGAATGGGGGATTCAACGGCGGGATAGGGAGTGCCGTCGGTGCGGGTGTGGTGGATGAGCTCGTGCATGTTTTTGCCGAGCATCTCCTGAGGTTTGTAGCCGAGCATCTGGGCCGCGGCGGGATTGATGACGGTGATGTTGCCGTTGAGGTCGATACCGAAGATTCCGTCGCCTACGGATTCGAGGACGGACTCGGATTGTCGGGTGAGGGTACGGAGGCGGCCTTCGGCGCGGACCTGCTCGGTGATGTCGACGCCGAAACCGAGGACGTACGGATCGCGTCCGGGGACGTCGATGAGCTTGTTGCGGTAGGCTACGACGCGGACTTCTCCGTCGATGTGGGATAGGTGGAGCAGGCCCTGGGCTTCTCCGGTTTCGGTGATGAGCTTGAGGTAGGCGGGGAGGCCGAGCTTGCGTTCGTCGGGGATGAAGTCGGCGAGGGAGAGGCCGACCATCTCTTCGACCGAACGGCCTACGGTTGCCGCGCCATGGGCGTTGATGGAGAGCAGTACGCCATGGAGGTCGTGGGTGCAGACCATACCGAGGGAGCCTTCTACGAGCTGGCGGTAGCGAGCTTCGCTTTCGCGGAGGGTGGACTCTGCTGCGCGCTGGATGGTGACGTCAATGCCGGTCGCGATGATGAAGCCGACCTGACCTTGACCGTCACGAAGAGCGGTGGCGGACCAGGCGATGCGGCGAATGGAGCCGTTGCGGTTGGTCCAGCGGTTTTCGAAGACGGAGGGGAAGCCGCTGGTGCGCAGGCGCTCGAAGGTCTCGATGGCTTCGGCGATGTCTTCCTGTGGGATGAGCTTGTCCCAGGCGTAGCGTCCTACGAGGGTGGGGAAGTCGTAACCGGAGGCCGACTCGCAGGCTCGGTTGAAGCGGACGATGCGGCCGGCGGTATCGTAGACGACGACGAGAGCGCCAACGGTGTCGAGCACGGCGGAGACGAAGTTGCGCTCGACGGTGAGTGCGGACTCGACGCGCTGGCGAGCGCGGGCGCTGCGGTCAATTTGACGGATTCGAGCGTTGAGCTCGAGGCGGGTGATGATCTGGCGGCTGAGGACAGAGAGGGCGTTGGTCTGTGCCGGAGTAAGGGTGCGCGGTGGCACATCGAGGATGAAGAGAGACCCGATGCTGATTCCACTGGGGGTAGTGAGGGGTGCCCCAGCGTAGAAGCGGTAAATGTGTCCACCGATGAGGATGCCATCCGGGGCGAAGTCGGGATCGTGGCGGGCGTCGCGGAGTTCGTAGACGGTGTCGCCGAGAATCGTGGTTTCGCAGGGGGTGGTTCCGAGGGAGAGTTCAGCGATGTCGAGTCCTATGTGGGACTTCAGCCAGATGCGATCGACGCCGAGCAGGGAGATGGCTGCGACGGGGGCGTTGCAGACCTGGGCAGCCAGTGCAGCGATATCGTCGAGCACCGGATCGGAAGCAGAGTTGAGGATCTCGTAGTAAGCGAGAGCCTCGAGCCTTAGTGCTTCGTCTTTGACCAGGAGAGCGTTCATTTGACTTGTAAATGGTAGGGGAAACAGGGGGTTTACCACACTGCTACTTTAGGTGTAGCAGTAGGTTATGTCTTGGGCAGTGCACAATATCTGGCTGGGGGCAGTGGCTGTTGGGTGCCGTTAGCTACGAATTGGAGCGGGGGCGGCATAGGAGAGATGCTATCAGGCATGGATTGGGGCACTTGTGGACGCATTGTGGAACAGAAGGAGATCCAATTTTGCTGCTACCTTCCTGTTTTGCTGCTACATAGACGAGATGGATCAGGTTTGGTTTGTGGTTGCCTGCGAGGCATTGGCGAGATAGATGCCGTGGGGAAGAGCCAGTGCTGATATGCTGCGACACGAGCCCCTACGATGACTTT
>DAICZO010000118.1 GCA_027311125.1 Acidobacteriaceae bacterium | reverse complement strand
ATTCTATGGCGGGTGGATCGACACGGTGCTGAACGTCTATGTGACCAATGCGTTTCTGGCGTTGCCGGGGATACTGCTGGCGATTGCGTTTGTGGCGTTCCTGGGGCCGGGACTGGGGAATCTGATTCTGGCGCTGGCTATCTCTGGCTGGGTGGGGTATGCGCGGCTGGTGCGGGCGCAGGTGATGGCAGTGAAGGAGCGGGAGTATGTTGAGGCGGCACGGGCGTTGGGAGCCAGCGATGTGCGGATTCTGGTGCGGCATGTGCTGCCGAATATTCTGCAGCCGCTGATCGTACAGGCCGCGATTGGGATGGCCGGAGCGGTGCTCGCGGAGGCTACGCTGAGCTTTCTGGGGCTGGGCATTCCTGCCCCGGCGGCTAGCTGGGGCTCGATGCTGAATGATGCGCGCTCGCACCTGTTCGACTCGCCGCACCTGGTGTTTTTTCCTGCGATGGCGGTGATGCTGTGTGTGCTCTCGTTCAATTTTCTGGGGGATGCCTTTCGCGACTCCATGGACCCGAGATTGAACGTGGAGGCGAGCACTTCGGCAGGGCTTTGACGGTGGAGTGATCGGGATCGCAGGTCGCTTCCCTGCTTTCCTGCGATCCGGTGACGCAGGGCTACGGACGAGGGCGTAATCGGATATGCTTGGGCGTGCAGCATGAGGGCAATTTGAATGCGTAAAAGTATTGTTTCACCGACCGCTGCGGCGACGACTCCGATAGAAGGCAACTGGCGCGACCTGGAGCGGATTGCCCGGGTTGAGATTACTTCGGAAGATGCTGCGTTTCCGATTGAGCATGCACTGGGCAAGGCAGCCACGACTGGATGGCGGGCCGCTTCCACCGGGCCACAGGTGATTCGGCTGCACTTCGATGAGCCGCAGAGTTTTCGTCGGATTCTGCTCCACTTTGTGGAACGCGGAGCCGAGCGCGCCCAGGAGTTCGCCCTGTTTGCCGGTAGCGGCCAGGAGTTGCGCGAGGTGGTTCGGCAGCAGTGGAACTTCAGCCCCAACGGAACCACCGAGGAGATGGAAGACTACACGGTGGACCTGCATGGCGTGACGACGCTGGAGTTGAGGATCGATCCCGACCGTAGCCACGACCCCAAACAGAGCCAGCACAATGCTTCGTTACAGAGCCTGAAGCTGGCATAAGGCAGAGGACACTGGGCTGACCGCGATGAAGATTGGAGTGATCTCGGATACGCACGGTTTGCTGCGACCGGAGGCTTTGTCGGCGCTGGCGGGTGTGGACCACATTCTGCATGCAGGCGATGTTGGCGATGCTGACATTCTGGATGCCTTGCGGGAGATTGCGCCGGTAACGGCCATTCGTGGCAATGTCGACGACTGGGGCCCGTGTGCTGAGCTTCCGGAGACTGACGTGGTTGAACTGGCTGGACGATTGTTTTACCTGGTACATTCCGCCGACTGGCTGGACATCAAGCCGGAGGCGGCGGGGATTGCAGTGGTGGTGAGTGGCCACTCGCACCAGGCAGGGTTAGAGACGCGGGGTGGCGTTCTCTATCTGAATCCCGGAAGTGCAGGGCCACGACGCTTCAAGTTGCCCGTAACACTGGCTATGGTGGATGTGAGTGACGGCGTAGTCGCGGCACGGATCGTCCCGCTGCTGGACTAGCTACTACCCTGCTGGTTACTTCTTGTCAAAGTGAACGGTGGCGAGGATCGCCTGCAGGCGGCGGTGCAGGCTGTCGAGTTGCTGCGGCAAGATATCGCGAGCGCCGCCGCCGGCGTCACCCCCGCAGAAGGTGTTGATGATGAGATCGAAACGGTAGCAGGCACCGTTGTGCTGGGTGGTGTAGATGTCGTCGCGGGCTTCGGTGCAGACCCCGCCGTGCTCGTCGTAGCCGTGTGTGAAGGAGACGCCGTCGATGCTGCTGGGCGGTATGGCCTGAGGCGAGTGTTCGGTCGCCTCGCGGTCGCAGTCAGCGGACAGGGTGTGCGGCGCCTGGCTGAAGTAGAAGAACGCGCCGCTGAAGGTGGTCTCCGGAAAGGGATTGAAGGCGATGCTGGCGAGGGCGCGCATCTGGGAAGAGTGGGGCGCGGTGCGGGCATCCAGGGAGAAGGTACTGACTTCGCCGTCCTTGCGATTTAG
>DAICZO010000036.1 GCA_027311125.1 Acidobacteriaceae bacterium | reverse complement strand
GTTGACGGAGTGCTCGCCGAGGATGGTTCCAATGCGACCGATGACGCCGGGGACGTCGTGGTTGCGGATGGAGATGAGGGTTCCGGTGAGGGGAGCCTCGATGTCGACCCCATCGTAGGTGAGCAGGCGGGGAGAGTTGCCGTGGAGGACGGTGGCGGAGGCGGAGGCGTCGCCCTCGGAGGAGTGGAGGGTGAGCTTGAGGACGGAGCCGGTACCGCCGGTGGTGAACTCCTTCTTGTCCTCCTGGATACGGATGCCGCGTTCCTGAGCGATGGCCGCGGCGTTGATGCGGTTGACGGCATCGGTATCGGCGAAGATGCCGGCGATGGCGGCGTTGCGGATGAGGTCGGTTTTGCCTGCCGCGATGCGACCGCTGTAGGTGATCTGGATGTTTTCTAGATTGCCGGGGGTGGCATGGGAGAGGAAGTGGCCGAGGCGCTCGGCCATCTCGATGTAGGGGGCGACCTCGATGTACTCCTCGTGGGAGAGGGAGGGCAGGTTGACTGCGTTCTGGACCACGCCGAGCTTTAGGTAGTCGCGGACCTGGTGGGCGAGTTGGATGCCGATGGCTTCCTGGGCCTCGTCGGTGGCTCCGGCGATGTGGGGGGAGAGGAGGACGTGGTCGAGGTTGTTGAAGGGGGACTCTTTGAGGGGTTCTTGGTGGAAGACGTCGAGGGCGGCGCCGGCGACGTGACCGGAGGCGATGGCGTCGGCGAGGGCCTGTTCCACGATGAGTTCGCCACGGGCACAGTTGATGATGCGGATGCCCTTCTTCATGATGGCGAGGGAGGTGGCGTTGATGATGCCTTCGGTCTGGGTGGTGAGGCCGACGTGGATGGTGAGGTAGTCGGAGGACTTGAAGATCTCGTCGATGGGGACGAGGGTGACTTCGTTCTCGCGGGCGATGACGGGAGAGATGAAGGGGTCGTATCCGATGATGTCCATGCCGAAGGCTTTGGCGCGGCGGGCGACTTCGAGGCCGATGCGTCCGAGGCCTACGATGCCGAGGGTTTTGCCGCGGAGTTCCTGACCCTGGAGGGATTTTTTGTCCCATTTGCCGGCGTGCATGGTGGCGTTGGCGCGGGGGATGGAGCGGGCCATGGAGATCATGAGGCCGAGGGTGAGTTCGGCGACGGCTACGGCGTTGGCGCCGGGGGTGTTCATGACGACGATACCCTGGCGGGTGGCGGCGTCGGTGTCGATGTTGTCGACGCCTACACCGGCGCGGCCGATGACGCGGAGTTTGGGAGCGGCTTCGAGGAGCTTGGCGTCGGCCTGAACGGCGGAGCGGACGACGAGGGCGTCGGCATCGGCGAGTTCGGCGGCGAGACCGTTTTTAATCTGGTCGGGGGTGACTACGTTCCAGCCGGGCTCTTGTTGGAAGACTGCGAGGGTGGCGGGGGAGACTTTTTCTGCGAGAACGATCTTCATTGATCCTCTTCCGATTGCTGCAGTTGAGCAAAGTGACCGCGACAGGGCGGTTTGTGACAGGGAAAAGCGTAAGAAGCTGCGAGTCTCTAGTGTACTTGGGATTGGGGATAGGGCGGATAGGTTAGTTTGGTCAGGTGGTAGCGAGGG
>DAICZO010000035.1 GCA_027311125.1 Acidobacteriaceae bacterium | reverse complement strand
CCCCGTAGCCCGCCTCCTAAACATGGCCTTCCGCCCCCGCACCGAGATGCTCCCCGTCGCCCTTGACTGGTGGAACTGGCGCGACCATCCCAGCCAGTCCGCCCTCTCCCTGGCCTTCGCCCTGCTCAATCTCGCCTACTTCGCCTGTGCCGCATTTGGCTTCTGGCTCTGGCGCCAGCAGCAACTCTCAGGACTCCCCCCGCTCGCCTGGGCAATGATCGCCTCCATCGCCCTGCGCGCCGCCCTGCTCCTCACCCTCGACAACTCCGAACCCCGCTACACCCTGGAGTTCTTCCCCATCCTCATCGTCGCCGCCGGCCTCGCCCTCGCACCGTCACCTACCCCTATCGACGATCGACCGTAGTCTTCTTGTCCGTCTTGATCGCGAACCCTTCCATGTCCGACTTCTTCAGCATGTTGTACCGCACATTCGTAAACGTCACCGTCTGCATATCTCCCGAAGGTTGAAAAAACTGCTGCTTCAAAGAAATATCCTGCTGCGGCTCCACCCAGATCACAATATGCGAAAACGTATTGCGCGTATTCGCATCCTTCGCCACCAGGTCCAGCTTCGCCGTCGACACCAGCTTCTTCCCGTCGTTCAACTGCTCCGTCCCCAGGTAGCTGATCGTCCACTTCTTCGCCAGTTCCGTCCCACTGCCGCCAAATCCCAGCGTCAAAAAGCTCTCATACTGCGACTGGTTGTTCTTGATCGAGATCTCCGTCAGGTGGTCCGCGCCCGGATCGAACAGCCGGATCATCCCATCCTTGATCTCCACAATCTTCACCGGCTGCGTGAACTTCGTCCCCATCTGGATCCCGCCCGGCGTCCGCAGGTAATAGATCACTCCCTGCTGCGTCGTCGTCTCCTTCACCACCCGCTCGTACAGGTCCTTCCGAAAGTCCGCCTGCGCCGAGTGGAACCGCGTGCTGCCTTCATCCATCTGCCGCAGCACCGCCTCCAACTCACCCGGCTTGGCCTGCGCCGCCGCATCCACCACCGTCCAACTCAAAGCCGCTGCACCCATGCCCAACGCCAAAACCAGCCTGCGAAAACTCGTCATCTCACCATCCTGAAACTTCATCTGCCTCTGTTGGACTCACCATCCCGCCAACCGATGCTTTATCTCGCCCGCAAATCTACCGCAGCACCCACGCATCGTACGCAATCACCTTGCCATGCGAGTCCAGTACCGGCTCATACCGCTCCAGCGTCACCTCGCCCGAGATCGGCTCTACCTCCCGCAGGATCGCGCCCCGCAGCTCCGCATCCGTCTTCGCATCACCCATCTCATCGGCACGTATCTGGTACATAAACCGGCTGCTGTTGCCCTCCGTCCCCGCCTCTTTCACCAGCACCTCGCTCGCCCGTAACGCCACCGTCTCCACCGGACGATCGTTGAAGTCGATATAGTGCGGCGACACAAACAGAAACACCAGGATCAACGTCACCATCACGTCGTAGTGGAAGCTCCCCCGCTCATACGTCCAGAAAAAATAACTCCGCACCAACTGCCCGAACGACCTGCTCTCCGTCCCCGTCTTCTCGCTCATCGCTGACTCCTTCCCGCCTGTGCCTGCTTGCCAATCACCGTATCGCAGTTCATGTACGGCACCAGCACCTCCGGAACCTCCACCGTTCCATCCGCCTGCTGATAGTTCTCCAGCACCGCCAGATACGTCCGCCCCACTGCCAGCGCACTCCCGTTCAGCGTATGCAGATACTCACTCTTCTTCGCCCCCGCCGGCCGGTACCGTATATTCGCCCGCCGTGCCTGGAACGCCTCAAAGTTCTAGCAGCTCGAAATCTCCCGATACAGCCCCTGTCCCGGCAGCCACACCTCCAGGTCATACGTCTTCGCCGAGCTGAAACCCATATCTCCCGTACACAGCAGCATCCGCCGATACGGCAGCCCCAGCAACTCCAATATCCGCTCCGCATCCCGCGTCAGCTTCTCATGCTCCGCGTCCGAATCCTCCGGCTTCACAAACTTCACCAACTCCACCTTCTGGAACTGGTGCTGCCGAATCATCCCCCGCACATCCTTGCCATAGCTCCCCGCCTCGCTCCGATAACACGGCGTATACGCGCAAAAGCTCACCGGCAACTGCGCCTCCTCCAGCGTCTCGTCCCGAAACAGATTGGTCACCGGAACCTCCGCCGTAGGAATCAGCCAATGGTCCCCATCCTGCAAAACCCCCGGCGTATAGCTGCCCTTGTCGTCGCAGTGGAACAGGTCATCGGCAAACTTCGGCAACTGCCCCGTCCCGAACAGGCTCTTCGAATTCACCATATTCGGCGGCATCACCTCGGTGTACCCGTGCTGCCCGGTGTGCACGTCCAGCATAAAGTTCGCCAGCGCTCGCTCCAGCCGCGCCCCCTGCCCAAAATGCACCACAAACCGCGAGCCCGAAATCTTCGCCGCCCGCTCAAAGTCCAGGATCCCCAGCGCCTCGCCAATCTCCCAGTGCGGCCGGGCAGGGAACTCAAAGCTAGGCTTCTCCCCCCACACCTTCACCTCAACATTGTCCTGCTCGCTCCGGCCCACCTGAACGCTCTCCTGCGGCAGATTCGGCAGCGTCTGCATCATCTCCTTCAGCCGCTCATCCGCCTTCGCCGCCACCCCCTCCAGCGACTCAACCTCAGCCTTCAGCACGCGCGTCTGCTCGGTCGCCGCGCCGGCATCCTCACCCGCCCGCCGCAGCTTCGCAATCTCTTCCGTCAGCTTGTTCCGCTGCGCCTTCAGCGTCTCTACCTGCGTAATCGTATCGCGCCGTTCCCGGTCGATCACCGCAAAATCACCCAGCACCACCGCAGGATCGGCTCCCCGCGCGCGCAACTTATCCTCAACCAAAGGCAGATTAGCCCGAACAAATCCAAGATCTAACATTCTCTGTATTCTACGCAATCCTTAGCCAATGCATCACTTCGCCGCAACATCATCCGCCCAGTTCACCGTCACCAGCCCACCCACCAGTCTGGTAATCGCCACATCGCTCGTTACCAGCACCGCATTCACTGCCCCCGCATGCGCCGCAATCAACATATCCAGCCCCGC
>DAICZO010000033.1 GCA_027311125.1 Acidobacteriaceae bacterium | reverse complement strand
AGCGCGGACCAGTTGGCGGAAGAGACGGGGATTGCGTTTCAACTGACGAATATACTGCGCGATGTGAAGGAAGATGTGGAGCGGGGGCGGGTGTATCTGCCGCTGGATCTGCTGGCGGAGTTTGGGGTGGGAGTGGAGCGCATCAAGGCTCTGGCGCAGGGTGCGAGGATTGAGCCGAACGAGCGGGCGATGCTGTCGACGCTGGGGGCGAAGGCGGATGGGTACTATGGTTCGGCGCGTCGCCTGCTGCCGTTGATTGACGCGGATAGCCGTGCGGCGTTGTGGGTGCTGGTCGCGATCTATCACAACCTGTTGCTGCGGATTGGCAGGATGGATGTGGATGTTTTCTCCGATCGGGTGCGGGTGCCGACGATTACGAAGATGTGGCTGTTGGCGCGGGGAATGGGGATGGCGCTATGGAATCGAGTGTGGGCCTAATGGCGAGATTGCAGGGAGAGGCTGGGCGCGATGTCGTGGTCGTAGGGGCGGGGCTGGCGGGGTTGTCCGCGGCGGCGGCACTGGCTGGAGCAGGAGCGCGGGTGACGCTGGTGGAGCGGCGGCCTTATGTCGGGGGACGGGCGTACTCGTATCTGCATCCTGCGCTAGATGAGGTGGTGGACTCGCAACATGTGCTGCTGGGATGTTGCACGAACCTGATTGAACTATGCGAGCAGGCTGGGATTGCGGACAAGATTCGCTGGTATGACGAGCAGACCTTTCTGGAGCCGAACGGCGGGGTGAGCCGCATTGCCGCGAGTGGGCTACCGGCTCCCTGGCACTATGCGCCCAGCTTTGTGGGTGCGGAGATGCTGGGGTGGAAAGATAAGTTGGTGATGGCGCGGGGGCTGATGGAGTTTGCGCGGGGGTATCCGGCGGACGATGCGGAGAGCGTGGATCAGTGGCTGCGAAGGACAGGGCAGACGGAGCGGGCGATCCGCCACTTCTGGAAGCCGATCATCATGGCTACGCTGAACGATGACGCGGGGCACTGTTCGACCAAGTATGCGGGCAAGGTGTTTCATGAGTTGTTTGTCCGGACGGCGAGTGGCGGGCGGCTGGGGATTCCGACGGTTCCGTTGAGCGAGTTTTATGAGGGAGTCGCGCAGTTGATCGCTGCGCGGGGCGGTGAGGTTAAGCTGCGGACAGGTGTTGAGGGGCTGACGCAGGCGGTGGATGGACGCTGGCAAGTGACGACTGCGGCGGGAGAGCTTTGGGCTGATGCAGTGGTGTTGGCACTGCCGTTTGAGCAGACGCAGCGGCTTTTGCCACAGGTGCAGGGGCTGGCGGGTGCGGAGGTGCGGGACGAGTTGGCGGCGAAGGCTGCGAGGTTCGAGCACTCGCCGTTTACTTCGATTCTGCTGTGGTATGACCGGGAGATCTCGGACCTGGACCATGCGTGGCTACTGGATACGACGATAGAGTGGTTCTTTCACAAGTCGCGGATTCGCCGGTATCCGGCGGAGAAGGGTAGCTATGTTGAGTTGGTGATTGCGGGCTCGAAGCGGCAGTTGCAGATGACGCGCGAGGAGATTCTGGGTGCGGCGTTGGAGGAGTTTGAAGGGTTTTTCCCAGAGGCGCGGAAGGCGCGGCTGGTGAAGAGCGGGATTCTGAAGGAGGCACGGGCGACGTTTTCGGTTACGCCGGGGCTGGATGCTTCTCGACCAAGTCAGGTTACGGAGTGGGAGGGGCTGTTTCTGGCGGGTGACTGGACGGCGACGGAGTGGCCAGCGACGATGGAAGGCGCGGTGCGAAGCGGGCGGCTGGCAGCAGGAGCCGTGTTGGGAGACCGGCAGCGATTTATGGCGGCAGAGGTGCCGGTGACTGCGCCTATGCGTTGGCTGGTGCGTCGCTAGAGTGCTGCCTGGTCGGCCTGCTGGCAGGTCTTGTTGTCCTTGCGAAGCGGGATTTTATCGGGAGAGCAGGACTACACCGGCACAGACGAAGATGGCTGCGAGCCAGCGGCGTTTGTCCACGTTTTCGTGCAGGAAGAGCTTGGCTGCGGCGGCGTTGCCGATAAAGGTGAGCGAGGCACTGGCAGGTGCGGCGAGTGAGACGTCCACCTTACTGAGGGTGAAGAGCAGCGAGAAGAAGCTGAGCGCCATGGAGAGGACTCCAAGGAGAAACATGGGGCTGCTGACGACGGCCTTGATGGCTCCGGTGAGGCCGGAGTGGGCACGGATCAGGTCGAGATCGCCGATGCGGCGCATGGCTCCTGCGGTGAGGATGTCTCCGGCGATGGCCGTGGCGGCTACGGTAAGTATGGTGGCCCAGGTTTCAAAGGTGGAGGTAGCGGCGTTCATTCAGCGGCTCCTGCGGGCCCCGGAGTGGGGTGCTCGGTGAGGGAAGGGCCGTTGGCGACGAAGCCTACACCGCAGACGATGAGGATGATTCCCAGCCAGCGGTAGAGGGAGATGTGTTCGTGCAGCCAGAAGCGGGAGAGCAGGGCGACGACGACGTATCCGAAGGCGGTGGAGGGCAGGACGAAGGTGAGGTCGGCCCAGGAGAGTGCGGTGAGGTAGCTGGCGAAGAAGCCCAGCAGCAGGAGAATGCCGGAGATGACCCAGGGATTGCGGAGCGCGACAAAGAGCAGGCCAAGGTGTGCGAAGGAGACAGGGCCTACCTGCGTCATGCCGTGGGAGAGGAGCGTGTCTCCGATGGATGCCGTGAGCATGACGGCGAGCAGGATGAGATAGCGCTGGGGAGTAAGGGTGTGTTTCATGAGGAATTCCGGGTGGAGCTGGGTTGGAGCGAGAGGCCGTGGACTGGGACGGAGCGTGAATGAAAAAAGCGGTCAGCATAGGGACATGCTGACCGCTTCGGGATGCGGTTGGGTTATGCGTTCATGCTGACGGATTCCTGCGCCTTGGTGGCGTTGGCTTCCTTGATGTCGCGGACGGCCTTGTTGCGTTTGGCGCGCAGCTTCATGAAGGACTTGGCTTCCTCGTAGAGGCGTGGGACATCGCGGTTGACGATGGCCTTCCAGACGACGCGGAATGCAGCCTTGGGGCGGAAGTAGTACTCGTCGTAGAAGCGGTGAACCATCTCGAGGACGTACTCGACCGGCAGGCCGGGGTACTCGATGTGGGCCATCTGGTGTCCACCTTCGTCGGACATGGCTTCGTTGGTGATGAAGCCATTTTCCTTGGCATAGTCGAAGAACTCTGTGCCAGGGAAGGCGTGCGCGATGGAGACCTGCAGGGTTTCGATATCGAGTTGCTTGGCGAACTCGATGGTGTTGCGGATGGATTCCTTGGTCTCGCCGGGGAGGCCGAGGATAAAGTCTCCGTGGATGATGAGGCCGAGTTTGTGGCAATCGCGGGTGAAGTCGAGTGCACGCTGTACGGTGGCACCCTTCTTGATGTTCTTGAGGATCTGCGGATCGCCAGACTCGTAGCCGACGATGAGGAGGCGGCAACCTGCGTCCTTCATGGCTTTGAGGGTGTCGTAGTCGGTGGTGACGCGCGAGGTGCAGGACCAGGTGAGGCCGAGCGGCTTGAGCTTTTCACACAGCTCGATGGTGCGTGCCTTCTGGATGTTGAAGGTATCGTCGTCGAAGAAGAACTCTTTGACGTGGGGGAATAGCTTCTTGGCCTGAGCCATCTCGGCGGCTACGTCGTCGGTGGAGCGCTTACGCCAGGCGTGTCCGGAAAGGGTCTGGGGCCAGAGGCAGAAGGTACATTGCGCGGGGCAACCACGGGTGGAGTAGAGGGCAACGTAGGGATGAAGCAGGAAGGGCACGTTGTACTTGGTTACGTCGAGGTCGCGGTGGTAGATCTCGGTGGCCCAGGGCATTTCGTCGAGTTCCTCGGGGGTGACCTGAGGACGATCGGGGTTGTGCTGGATGGTTCCGGAGGCGTCTTTGTAGCTGATGCCGAGGATGTCCTGGAGCGGCTTGCCGTTGGCGTAGTCGACGACGGAGAAGTCGAACTCGCGACGGCAGATGAAGTCGATGGCGGGGCACTCGTTGAGGGCCTTGTCAGGCGAGGTGGTGACGGGCGGGCCTACGAAGGCGATTTTGATGGAAGGGTAGGTCTGCTTGATGACCGTAGCCATCTTCTGGTCGCCCTCCCAGCCCATGGTGCTGGTGAAGAGGACGAGAAACTCGTAATCCTTGAGGATTTCGACGACGCCTTTCCAGTCGATGTGGTGGGGCGGAGCGTCGACAAGACGGGAGCCCTCCAGCATTCCTGCCGGGTAGGTGAGCCATACGGGATACCAGTAGGACTCGATCTCGCGGGTAGCGGGCCAGCGAGAGCTGGCACCACCGTCAAATTTCTCGAAGGAGGGCGGGTTTAGAAAGAGGGTTTTAAGTGGCATAACAATACCTAAGTTTACCATTCTGCCAAGGGGTTCGGTGGCTTTAATGATGTGTCGGGTGTGGTTCGATCGAATTGAAGACAGAGGAGTTTTGGTGCTGGACGGCTAAGGAACGGTGGGAGAGGCGGTAACGGATGGCTGGGATGGGACTTGCGCGGTGGATTTGAGCCAATCTTCAAGTTGACCGTTTTGTCGCAAGAGATTGAGTTGGGTCTGTTGTAGCTGGAGTTCGGCGTCGAGGAGTTCGATATATTTCTGGCGCTCGAGGATGCGGGCGTTCTGCTCGTCTTTGGGAGAGATGGGTGCGGCAGCATCACTGGTTGAGGATTGAAGCTGGATGAGGACTACATCGAGCTGGTTTTGTGCGATCTCGCGGTCGATGCCGGCGAGTTCGGCGCGGGCTGCGAGTTCGGCGGTGGCGTGGGAGAGTTTGAGGCGGCCTTCCTGGAAACGATCGCGTGCGGTGCGTGCGGTTTGCTCGGAGTGGACGAGGTCCGCGGTGGATTCGAGCACCTTGTCGCGATGGATGCGGTCGAAGACGGGGACGGTGAGCAGTGCGCCAATGGCTGCGGCGTTGAGGGTGTTGCTATTGAACGCGGGGTAGTAGGTGGCGTAGTTGTTGATATTGCTGAAGCGGCTGTATTGGGCGAAGAAGCTCAACTGGGGGCGGAGTGCGTAGCGTTTGTCGCCAGCGTTCTGGTGGCGTTTGACCTCGACATCGGCGAAGGCGGCCTGGACTGCGGGAGAATCTGGTTGATTCTCGAGAGTCGCGGGACTGGCTGGAGGGAGTGGGATGCTGTCTGCCAGAGTACTGAAGTTGGTTGCGGGGAGGCTGGTGAGTCGAGCGAGGTGATCGGTCTCGGAGGCGATCTGATCGTCGAGTTGGATCTGCTGGAGGTTCAGTTGCGCAGCGGTTCTGCGGGCGTGGAGCAGTTCGATGGGGGTGTCCTGACCGGCGTCGAGACGAGCCTGTACGATGGTGACGAGGCGCTTGGCGTAGCCTGTGGCCTGGACTGCTGCTGCTCTGCGCTGCTTGGCCTGAAAGAGCGTGAGGTAGGAGACCGCGGTGTCTTCTTCGACCTGGAGGCGGACATCTTTGAGGGCGAGGTTGGCGGCGTCGACTCCGGCGCGGGCGGCGCGGATGTAGTCGCGCTGAGCGGCGTTGTAGAGCAGCGACTGGGAGGTGAGGGAGAAGAGGGTGGGCTGCCCGAGGGGAGGACCGTAGGAGTAGGCCAGTCCTGCGCCGCCGATCAGATTTGGGACGTAGGCATCACGGCTTTCGCGGAGTACTCCGAGCGCGCGGTTGACGTCGGCTTGAGCGGCGAGAACGCGGGGATTGCTGCGGAGCGCGAGGTCGACAGCCGTGGTGAAGGATATCTGCGCCACCGATGGAGGCGTGGCAACCGCGATGATGAAAATAAGAAGCAGATGACGAAGCGTAAGGGACATACGGGCTGATTGACTCCCTCGAAAACGGTTGGAACTCATGGTAACGCGCCTGAGTTGAACTGCAGTGTTCCATGGGGTGAGACGGGTACGTTTGAGCGTGAGTAGCGCTGTTTTTGGGTTACTCACGGTCAATGGGTCTGCAGGGCTTTACGGGCCGGAGCGAAGTTGGAGGCCAGGGCCAGAGCTGCCGCGTATTCGTTGTGGGCTGCGGCGTGGTCTCCGCGTTGATCGAGGAGGTTGCCGAGCTGTAGGTGGACTTTGAACGCTGGGGTGGCATCGGAGCGAGCTGGCGAGGCGAGATATTCGCGGAGGAGACGCTCGGCGAGTTCGGGCGAGCGGTTGGCACTGGTGAGGATGCTGGCTGCATCGACGAGAGCATCGTCTTTGGCCGGGTCGGCTGCGATGGCGGACTTGATGGTGGCGACAGCCAGATCAGGATTGTAGTGACGCTGGTAGAAGCTGGCGAGGTCGATGTACGCTTCGGGGGATCGGGAGGCGTTGACTGCAGCTTTGAACTCGGACTCTGCAGTGACGGAGTCTTTCTTCTTGAGCGCGATGAGGGCACGAAGACGGTGGGCCTGAGCGGGGAAGTGAGGCTGTATGCGTGCGGCGAGGTCTTCAGCTTTGTCGACGCCGCCGCCAACAATGCCGGTAGCGCCGATGTAAAACTCGCCAAGATCGCTGGCTGCATGGACGTTGTTCGGGTCTGCTGCGACTGCCTGCTCAAACTCTGACTTGACCTTTTTGGCCAGACCGAGCGCCGTAAAGGGACCAGCATGGGAGGCTTTGAGCCCGTAGGCGCGTCCGAGCCAGAGATGGTTGGCGCTGTCGTTGGGAGCATTGGCAACTGCGAGTTCACACTCG
>DAICZO010000032.1 GCA_027311125.1 Acidobacteriaceae bacterium | reverse complement strand
GAGGATGGTGAGGAAGAAAAGCATGAAGATGGTGGCGATGAGGCGTGGGGTGACGAGTTTGCGGACCGGGTCGGTGCCGAGGGCGCGCATGGCGTCGATCTGCTCGGTAACCTTCATGGAGCCGATCTCGGAGGCCATTCCGGAGGCGTTTCTGCCGGAGACCATGAGGCCGGTGAGGACGGGGCCGAGTTCCTTGACGATGGAGAGCGCGACGAGATTGCCGGTCATGCTGATGGCGCCGAACTCCTGCAGGGAGGTGGCGGACTGGAGAGCGAGGACGCAGCCGGTGAAGAATCCGGTGAGGACGACGATGGGCAGGGAACCGAAGCCGATGTAGTCCATCTGGGTGTAGATGTCGGCCCAGTAGCGGGGCTTGGAGAAGAGATTGGCGAAGGCGCGCCCCGCAAGGATGGAGTAATCCTGTACGGCGGCAATCTTCTGCTTGGCGAATACCTCTGGGGAGACGAAGGGCATGTCGTTATCAGGCTCAATGTATCAGATGCGAGAGAAAGGGCGAAGATTGTATGACTTGAAAACTTGTTGTGCTGGTGGTGTGGGGGTGTGCATGGGGCTGCACGGAATGAGAAGATAGAGCGTGATGACTACTGAGATGGCAGCCGCGGTTTTGTACGGAAAAGAGGATTTACGGCTGGAACAGGTGCCAGTACCGAGGGCAGCGGCTGGCGAAGTGGTGGTGCGGGTGGAAGCGGCGTTGACGTGTGGAACGGATCTGAAGGTGTATCGGAGGGGGTATCACGCGATGATGCTGAAGCCGCCGATTCCGTTTGGGCATGAGCTGGCCGGGGTAATAACGGAGATTGGTGCGGGGGTGACGGCGTTTTAGGTGGGGGACCGGGTGGTTCCGCTGAACTCTGCGCCGTGCGATGCATGTTATTTTTGCCAGCGCGGGCAGCAGAATTTGTGTGAAGATCTGCTGTTTAACAACGGAGCCTATGCAGAGTATCTGCGGATTCCGGCTCGGATTGTAGAGAAGAATATGCTGCTGGTGCCGGCGGAGGTGCCGCTGGAGTATGCGGCGATGACGGAGCCGCTGGCGTGGGCGGTGCTGGGATTTGAAGAGAGCGGTGCGCGGGCTGGGGACTGGATGATTGTGATCGGCGCCGGGCCGATTGGGCTGATGTTTATGAATGTGGCGGCGCTGGCCGGGGTGCATGTGATTGCGGTGGTGAAACGCGACGACCAGATAGCGACCGCTAAGCTGTTTGGCGCGGAGCAGGTGGTGCAGACGACGGCCGAGGCGGAGGTGGTGGCGGCGGCGCGACGGCTGACTCCGGATGGCCGTGGGGCCGATGTGGTGATTGAAGCTGTCGCGACGCCTGCGACCTGGGAGTGGGCAGTGGATATGGTTCGTAAGGGCGGGGTGGTGAACTTTTTTGGTGGGCCGCCGAGCGGAACAAAGGTGGCTTTGGATACAAACCGTCTGCACTATGGGGACATTACGCTTAAGGCGAGTTTTCATCACACGCCAGCGACATGCCGGACGGCGTTTGGGCTGATTGCGAGTGGGAGATTCAAGAGCGCGGAGTGCATCACGGGGAAGGTGGAGCTGGGGGAGGTTCCGGCGCTGTTTCAGCAGATGCTGACGCGGAGCGGAGGATCGCGAGAGATCAAGACGGCAGTGTTTCCGGGGGGGGTGGCGCGATGAGCGATGGGGTGGCGGTGAGGAATGAGCTGGAGGGCGCTCCGGTGGAGTACCTGACTCCTGAGGAGCGGCCGAGTCTGGACGAGGCGCGGGCGTGGTGTCGGCAACTGACAACGTCGCACTATGAGAACTTCCATGTAGCTACGTTCTTTTTGCCGCAGAAGGTACGACCCCACTTCGAGAGTATTTACGCGTATTGCAGGGTGTCGGATGATCTGGGGGATGAGGTTGCCAGCCCAGCGGTAGCGCTGCGGCTGCTGGAGACCTGGGGCGGGATGCTGGAGGAGTGCTATGTGGCTCCGGAGCGGTCGCGGCATCCGGTGTTTGTGGCGTTGCGGGAGACGATTGAGGCTTGCGAACTGCCGCGGGAGCTGTTCGCGGATTTGCTGGTGGCGTTTCGTCTGGACCAGGTGAAGACGGAGTATGCGAGCTGGGAGGAGTTGATCGAGTACTCGCGGTACTCGGCGAACCCGGTGGGACGGCTGGTGCTGTGGGTATGCGGGTATCGGGAGGAGTCGCTGGGGTTGCTGTCGGACAAGGTGTGTACGGCACTGCAGTTGGCTAACTTCTGGCAGGATGTGGTGGAGGAGGGGGAGCGGGGTCGTCGGTATATTCCGGCGGAGTCGATGGTGCGGTATGGGGTGGAGGATGGGCAGTTGGAAGGGCGGGTATTTACGCCGGAGTTTCGCGGGATGATGGAGGAGTTGGTGGTGCGGACGCGCGCTATGTTGACGGAGGGCGGTGCGATTGCCGGGCTGGTCGACAAGGAGCTGGCTGTAACGCTCAGGCTGTTTCGACAAGGCGGACATGCGATTCTGGATGGGATTACGCAGCAGAATTTTGATGTGTTGCGAGGGCGTCCGGTGGTGACAAAGTGGAAGAAAGTACAACTGCTGGCCGGAGCGCTGCTGGACAAAGTGCGCATGGGGATGTCGCGGTGAGGGTGGCGCAGGCGTACCAGGAGTGTCGCGAGATCGCCCGGCGTGAGGCGAAGAATTTTTACTATGCGTTTCGAGTGCTGCCGCGGCATAAGAGCGATGCAATGTGTGCGGTGTATGCGTTTATGCGGCGGGCGGATGACCTGGCGGATGATGAGAACTATTCGATTGCGGAACGCCGCGTGCAGATGGATGCGTGGATGCAGGCGTGGCGCACGGTGCAGGAGGGTGGGGCTTCCACCGATGCAGTGTTTATTGCGGTGCGGGATACGCAGCAGCGGTTCGGGATAACCGACACGTTGCTGGACCAGTTGGTGCAGGGAACAGCGATGGACCTGGAGCCCAGACCGGCTGGTGATGATGGAGTGCAGACGTTTGCTGACTTTGATGAGCTGTACCGGTACTGCTACCTGGTGGCTTCGGTGGTGGGGCTGGTGTGTATCCGGATCTTTGGGTACAGCGATGCTAGCGCGGACCAGTTGGCGGAAGAGACGGGGATTGCGTTTCAACTGACGAATATACTGCGCGATGTGAAGGAAGATGTGGAGCGGGGGCGGGTGTATCTG
>DAICZO010000028.1 GCA_027311125.1 Acidobacteriaceae bacterium | reverse complement strand
ACTGACGGACTTTGATGGGAGCGTGTACGCGCTGGCTCAGGCTGGCGATACGGTGTATGCGGCGACTTCGGACGGACTGTTGGAGAGTGGGACAGCGGGTGAAAGCTGGAAACCAGTTAGCAGCCTGAAGGAGCGCGATGTGGTGTTTGTCTCCGCTGCCCGGGGGATGCTGGTTGCGGGTGGACTGCATGGGGTGATGGAGTCCGTGGACCGAGGTAAGACGTGGTATGCGGTGACGCTGCCGGAGGCTCTGACGCAGGTGACGGCGGTGGCTGCGGACGGAGTTGGCGGGGTGTGGGTTGGCGGTCGGGAGGGTGTTTTTGTGAGCGTGGATAAGGGCGCTACGTGGGATACGGTGCGGAATGTTTCGATCCGGGATGTGAATGCGCTGTACTACGATGCGGCTTCGGAGCGACTGATGATTACGACAGGCGAGACGAGCACGATGGCGTATGCGGTGCATGTACCGGACCGGTCGGTGAGGTTCTGGGATACGGGGTGGAAGCTGCGGTTTGTGCGTCCGGTGGGAGACCACCTGGTTGCGGCAACTTTGTTTGATGGGGTGGTGGTTCAGCCGCAGATGATTGACTCCAAGTTGATTGCACACCAGTGAGACTTTTTGCGAGCGTAGCGGAGGAATAGAATTAAGGTATGAGCTTGCCAACCCTGAACCAGCGCCCGCGACACTCCTTCCAGACCGACGATAAAGCCCTGCTGCCGATTGCAGAGAAGGTACAGGCGGGGGTGAGGCTGGACTATGACGATGGCGTGACGCTGTATCGGAGTGGAGACATTCTGGCGGTGGGCTGGCTGGCGAACATGGTGCGGGAGAAGCTGCACGGGGACACCGCTTACTTCAATGTGAATCGGCACATCAATCCGACGAACGTGTGTGTTGCGTCGTGCCGGTTGTGTGCGTTTGGGCGGAAGAAGGGCGATGCCGGGACGTACACGATGGCGTTGGAAGAGGCGTGGGAGACGGCTGCGACCGGGTACACGGAGGCCGTGACGGAGTTTCATATCGTGGGTGGGCTGCATCCGGATCTTCCGTTTGAATATTTTATGGATATGGTTCGCGGGTTGAAGGAGCGATTTCCGAAGGTTCATATCAAGGCGTTCACCATGGTGGAGGTGGCGTTTCTGGCCAAGCGCGGGAAGATGACGATAGCGGAGACGCTGCAGCAGATGAAGGATGCGGGTGTGGATTCGCTTCCGGGCGGTGGTGCGGAGATCTTTGCGGATCGGGTGCGGCACATTATCTGCGATCACAAGATTGCCGGGAGCGAGTGGCTGGATACGGCGCGGATGGCGCACCAGATGGGGTTGCGGTCGAATGCGACGATGTTGTATGGGCATGTGGAGAACGAAGAAGACCGTGTGGACCACATGTTGAAGCTGCGTGCGGTGCAGGATGAGACGGGCGGGTTCCAGACGTTTATTCCGCTGGCATTCCATCCGGAGAATACGGCGCTGGGACATATTCCGCGGACGACCGGGATGCTGGATATGCGTCAGATTGCGGTGGGGCGGTTGATGCTGGATAACTTTCCGCACATCAAGAGCTACTGGCAGATGGTGTCGCCGAAGATGGCGCAGATCTCGTTGCGGTTTGGTGCGGACGATATCGACGGGACCGTGATTGAGGAGAAGATTTATCACGATGCTGGTGCGACGACTCCGCAGGGCATGCGGCGAGCGGACCTGGTGCGGTTGATCACCGAGGCGGGGCGTGTGCCGTTTGAGCGTGACACGATGTACCGGGCGGTGACGCGGAGTGAAGACAGCTTTACGGTGGCCGTTTAGGCTGCGGCAGTTTTGTTGGTTTGAAAAGATAAAGCAGGGAAGAAGCCGGTTGTTCGAAGGGCCTATGGGTCGTTTGGATGACCGGCTTTTTATTGGTTGGGGGTAGTTGACGCTGAGGGGTGTTGGGTGAGGCGGGAGGAGAGGACCAGGAGCAGGACGCAGCCTGCGGCGGGGACGATGAGTCCAGAGCGGAGGTTGTGCTGCTGGGTGGAGATGAGTCCGGTGAGGCTGGGCAGGAGGCCTCCTCCAAGTGCTGCGAGGGCGAAGAAGGGGCCAAGGCGAGGATGGTTTCCGCTGCGGGCGAGGACGAAGGCGAGCAGGATGGGGTAGAGGGGAGCGAGGGTGAAGGCGGCGAGCGCGGTGAGCGCGATCATGCTGCCGATGGAGAGGTAGGTGGCGATGCAGAGGGCGGCCTGGCTGAGGATGAGAAGGCCGAGGCAGAGGCGGAAGAGCAAGGCCTCGGTGTAGATGGACATGATGGCGGCGATGAGGACTCTGCCGACGAGTTCCGCGATCCAGAAGGTGAGGG
>DAICZO010000007.1 GCA_027311125.1 Acidobacteriaceae bacterium | reverse complement strand
CATCAAGCGGCCGGTAGCGACGTTTCTGCTGTCGATTGCGGTGATTCTGGCGGGTGCGGTGGCGTATGTGCTGCTGCCGGTATCGAGCCTGCCGCAGGTGGAGTATCCGGTGATCTCGGTGGGCGCGGGGTTGCCGGGGGCTGATCCGGAGACGATGGCGTCTTCGGTGGCGACACCGCTGGAGCGTCAGTTCAGCCGGATTGCAGGCATCAACCAGATGACGTCGGTGTCTTCGCTGGGCACGGTGGGGATCACGATGCAGTTCGATCTGAACCGCGATGTGAACGGTGCGGCGCGGGATGTGCAGGCGGCGATCAATGCTGCGAGTAGTCAGTTGCCTGCGAATCTGCCGTCGAATCCGACATATCGGAAGATCAATCCTGCGGATGCGCCAATTCTGATTCTGGCGCTGCAGTCGGACACGCTGACGATTCCGCAGTTGTACGATGCGGCGGACAGTGTGCTGGCGCAGAAGATTGCGCAGGTACCTGGTGTGGGCCAGGTGTTTACGGGTGGTAGCGCGAAGCCTGCCGTGCGGGTGGAGGCGAATCCGACGCTGCTCTCGGCGTATGGCGTCGGGCTGGAGGCTCTGCGGGCGGTGCTGGGGCAGGTGAACGTCAATCAGCCGAAGGGCTATTTGATGGACGATGAGCGTCGGTGGAGTATCAGCGCGACGGATCAACTTTTTGGCGCGGCGGCGTATGCGCCGTTGATTGTGGCGACGGACAAAGGGCCGGTGAGCACGGCGATGGCTGCGTCTGGTTTGCCCTCGTCGGTGGCCAGCGCGGTGAACGCGACTGCGGTGACACCAGCGGCGGTGGCGGCGGCCAACAGTGCGACGGCCGGTGGGCCAGCAGCGGCGCATGGGGTGGTTCGGATACGGGATGTGGCGGATGTGGTGAACTCGGTGGAGGATATCCACACGGGCGGCATGTTCAATGGCAAGCCGGCGATTCTGCTGGTGATCTTCAAGTCGCCGGGTGCGAATGTGATCAGCACGGTGGACCGGGTGCAGGCGATGCTGCCGACGCTGCGGGCCTCGATCTCACCGGCGATTGATCTGAAGGTGGCGCTTGACCGGACGACGACGATTCGTGCTTCGGTGAAGGATGTGACGCGGACGCTGATCATCTCGATTGTGCTGGTGATCCTGGTGGTGTTCGTGTTTCTGCGAGAGGTGCGCTCGACGCTGATTCCGAGCGTGTCGGTGCCGCTGAGCCTGCTGGGGACGTTCGGGATTATGTACCTGCTGGGGTACACGCTGGACAACCTGAGCCTGATGGCGCTGACGATCTCAACGGGCTTTGTGGTGGACGATGCGATTGTGGTGATCGAGAACATCAGCCGGCATCTGGAGAACGGGATGACGCCGTACCAAGCGGCGATGGTGGGATCGAAGGAGATTGGATTTACGGTGCTCTCGATGAGCACATCGTTGATTGCGGTGTTTATCCCGATTCTGCTGATGGGTGGGATTGTCGGGCGACTGTTTCGTGAGTTTGCGGTGACGCTGTCGGCTGCGATTCTGGTTTCGCTAGTGGTGTCGTTGACGCCGACACCGAGGTTGAGCGCGAAGTTTCTGGAGCCGCACAGCAAGCGCAAGCATGGGATGTTTTACCGGCTGGGGGAGCGTGGGCTGGGGTGGATGGCCGCGGAGTATGAGCGCGGATTGCGCTGGGTGCTGCGGCATCAACGGCTGGTGCTGACGATCACGATTTTGACATTCTTCCTGAATGTGTATCTGTACATCCTGGTGCCGAAGGGATTCTTCCCGCAGCAGGATACGGGGCGTATTGGCGGGCAGATTCGGGGACAGCAGGATGTTTCGTTCGACGCACTGAAGCAGAAGATGCAGTTGCTGAGCGCGATTGTGCAGAAGGACCCGGGCGTGCAGAATGTGATGGCGTTTGTGGGTGGTGGCGGACCGGGCGGCG
>DAICZO010000001.1 GCA_027311125.1 Acidobacteriaceae bacterium | reverse complement strand
GACCTGGAGCAGTCGCCGTACCTGGATGTGCTGAGCGAGCGTGGTGCCCTGACGACTTTGCAGATGATGGAGCTAAAGCCGGGGACGGTCATCACCACCGACGTTGCGCGGGAGATATGTGTTCGCACCAACCGCCATGTGTTGCTGGCGGGTAAGGTGGCCATTGTTGGTGGCGAATATCTGGTGACGCTGGAGGCCACGGACTGCAATTCGGGGAAACGGCTTGCGACAGCGAAAGCCCAGGCGTCGACGAAGGCGAAGGTGCTCGAAGCACTGGATACGGTTGCGGACCACGTCCGTCGGAGTCTGGGTGAGTCTGCCAAATCCCTCAACAGCTACGACGTTCCGATTCATCAGGCCACAACAGCGTCGCTCGAAGCACTGCAGGCGTACTCTGCCGGAGCCACGTTGAACGAGCTTGGAAAAGACCAGAGCGAAAGTCTTCCACTGTTTCAGAGGGCGGTCGAGCTGGACCCGAGCTTCGCCATGGCCTATGGACAGATCGCCAACGACTACTACAACCTTAGCGAGTTCAAGCTGGCATCGCAGAATTACAAGAAGGCGATGGATCTGAGCGGCAACGTGAACGCCAAGGAGCGGCTGGTACTGCAAGCCCACTATTACGCCGAAGGTGTCGGGGACCGGCTGCAAGGCATCAAGACCTATCAGCTATGGGCCGCGACTTATCCGCGCGAATCCGCACCGGCGGTAAACATCATCGACTCCTACACACAGATTGGCCAGTACGCTGCCGCGATCTCCGAAGGGGAGCGGGCGCTAGCGGCTTATGAAAGCAACAGCCTCATCTACAGCACTCTGGCGCGCGCTTATGCTGATGACGGCCGGTTCGATGAGGCGCTGTCTGTCGCAGCAAAGGCCATCCGCAACGGAAAGGATTCCGAGGGGCTGCACTCCACCATGTTTCAAATTGCGGTGGCCAGGCACAATCCGGACTCCATACATCAGGAGATGGTCTGGGCTGAGAACCACGCATCCGGTTGGTACGCATGGTACTTTCCCTATCTACAAGCCTCGGTCGCAGCGGCCGCAGGCCATTACGCTCTGGCGACCGCCTACTATCGCAAGTCGTATGATGTGGCCATAAGCGCGGGCCTGGTCGAAGCTGCGGACGACGTCCTGACCGACGAGGCGGAGACTGAGGTCTCACTAGGCTTGCGATCGGCAGCGAGAGCGACTCTTGGTCGGCTGCGGAATCCAACCGCCGACGTTGAGGACCTGGCGCTGGTGCACGCGCAGTTGGGGGACGTCGCGTTCGCGGAGCAGTTTATTGCAAGGCATGCCAGCGAGACCGCCGACACGCTCATGGCGAACGTGTATCTGCCACAGCTTCGTTCTGTTCTCGACATGCAAGACGGCCGACCCGCGGAAGCGATCGCCGATCTTGACATCGCCACACCGTACGAACTCAAGAGCTATGTCGTCCTCTACGAACGCGGCCAGGCCTATCTGCGGGCAGGTGAGGCGCAGGCTGCTGCCGCGCAGTATCAAAAGATACTTGTGCATCCTGGGTCCACTCCAATCTCTGTGCTCTACCCTCTCGCCCACTTTGGCCTGGCCCGTGCTTACGCTTTGCAGCACAATGCGGTCGACAGCCGAAAGGAATATGGGCAGTTTCTGGAGCTGTGGAGAGATGCGGACGAGGACCTGCCCGTGCTAAAACAGGCGCGTTTAGAGTTTGCCCAGGTCAAATGATTGCGAACTCAACATCAACGAGATGCAGGGAAAATATCCGGTGGCAGGACAGCGGCTACTTTGATTCAAAAAATACGGCTACAGCAGATCTAGAGTGACTACAGCAGCTCGCAGCCTTGGACATACCCATCGATGCTCTGACACTGCTCCCCATGCTCGCGCGAATTGACACGGCCAATGTCAACTGCTGGCAATGCAGGAGGGAGAGGAAATGAGTTCACCTCCGCACCATAGAGACCATGACGTTATCTCTTGATGCCATTCTTCGCGGACGATCGCGGAAATACGGCCAAAATGGAATGATCTGGGCCGACATCTCTTGTAAGTTGTTGATTCGATAATGAATGACGGTGGATGCAGTCTGATGCGAACCATGCTCTGCAAGACACCCTTGCTAACAGGGAAAATTACAGCGAAACTTCGTGTTGTGGCTCTAGATTTCCGCACTAAATCATAAGGAAGATAGGCGCTTATGCGGTATGGACGTCACGATCAAACCGGGAAGAACAGGGAACTATCAAGGAATTGCTTTTCCTCACCGCTGAATCGTCCTGTGACGGCCCGATCCCTGCGCACAATTTGGCCTATTCGAATATCGAGGAGGATTCAAACCTAAAGGAGGGTAGTGGATTTCTGTTCGCCATCCCGTTTCAGGTCGTCAATCTTGACGTCGATCAGAGCTCTGCTGGTACTGTAGCTTGTTGGCACGACATGACCTCCCGTGGAGGTGAGGGCATGGTGGTCAAGCCGCTCAACTTAATCGCGCAAGGTCACTGCGGAGTTACGCAAGCGACAAGTATCGAATGTGGATTGATTCGGCATTTGGGCCTTGCACGTGACTATTTCAGCTAAGGTGCATTTCGGAACCAATCAGTACATTCCTCAGCTAACCAGACCTCAATGGGCGCATTGGGCTGACGTCAACAGTTGAGGCTGTGCCTCTCTGCATATCTCTCGCAGCTCAAACAACTACAAGGGCTGATCGACTTCTCCGGTGGTAGGCTGAGTTTGTTCGCTTCCTCGGTCTTTTTGTCGTTATGCACGTGCTGGTCGAGCGAAATGTGTAGGAGGGCACTTTGTCAATCGCCGCGAAAACGGCCCTAAACGCGAATAACGAAACGATCCGGTCCGCCTTATCGCATCATTGGCCCTTGTATCTCTACGAGGGCTTCGAACTTGCTCTCTTCATGATCTCCGCGTGTGTCTGCACAGTCATCCTCTTCCACTCCGGCTACCCTGCGCTGCTCGCAATCCCAAGCGCTGTCGTGCGCCGCATCCTCATGGGAGCAGGCATGGGGGTAACCGCGATCCTCATCATTCACTCCCCCATGGGGAAGCGTTCAGGAGCGCACTTCAACCCCGCCATCACCCTCACCTATCTGCGGTTGCGGAAGATCGCCGTGTGGGATGCGGCCTTTTACGTTCTCTTCCAATTCATGGGGGGTATCTTCGGCGTCGGAGTTTCTTCTCTGCTCCTCGGGAAGCAGCTTGCAGACCCTTCTGTCGAGTACGCAGTGACAGTCCCAGGACGATACGGAACGGCTGCCGCCTTCGCCGCCGAGTTCTTCATGGCAGCTGTGCTGATGGCGGTCGTGCTCTGGATGTCGAACCGGCCACGGATTGCTCCCTACACCAGCTACGCCATGGGAGCGTTGATCGCCCTCTACATCCTGCTCTTCGCTCCGGTCTCCGGCTTCAGCATCAATCCCGCTCGAACAACAGGCTCCGCGGTCTTTGCGCATCTCTGGCCAGCCTGCTGGCTCTACTTCACCGCGCCCTTGCTTGGAATGCTCGGGGCCGCCGAGGTCTATCTGCGCTCTAATGGAGCGGACAGCATCCTCTGCGCGAAGCTGCATCCTGACCCGGCATACCCCTGCCCCTTCCGTTGTCACTACCCATTCCATCGCCATTCGCATTTCACGGGAGAATGAATCTTCAAAAGAATGTAAAGCCAACTGCGAAGGCGAACTTTCACGCATCCAAGTATGCATGTCCACGCACTATGACGCGATCGTGATTGGCACGGGGGCCGGCGGTGGAACGCTGGCTCTGCAACTGGCTCAGGCCGGAAAGCACATCCTGATCCTCGAACGTGGCCCGTTCATGCCGCAGGAGAAGCTCAACTGGGATACGCAGGCCGTCTTCCTTGACAACCGTTATCACACCAAAGAGACCTGGCAGGACAAGGACGGCAAGGACCTGCATCCGCAGCAGGCCTACTTTGTCGGTGGTCAAACCAAGGTCTACGGCGCTGCCATGTTCCGCATGCGCGCCGAGGACTTTGGCGTCATCCAACATCAGGGTGGCATCTCCCCGGCATGGCCCATCTCATACGCCGACCTGGAGCCCTACTACACCCGCGCGGAGGAGCTCTTTCACGTGCACGGCAACCTGGGCACTGCGCCGAGCATTCCCGGCGGCTTCGGTTCCTCATTTGATCCAACCGAGCCCTTTCACTCGAAGCAATACCCGTTCCCGGCGCTCTCAAACGAACCCCGAATGCAAAGCATTGAAGACGATGTTCGCAAGATTGGCATCAACACCTTCCCAATTCCCCTCGGCCTGAAACGCAACGAGGCTGATCCGCTTCGCTCCCAATGCGTGCGTTGCGACACCTGCGATGGCTATCCCTGCTTGGTCCACGCTAAATCCGATGCCGATATCAACTGCATTCGTCAGGTCCTCGATCTGCCCAACGTCACCCTCATGACCAACTCCCGTGTCATGCGCCTGATCACGAACGCAACCGGAACCGCCGTCGCCGCAGTAGAGGTGCTCCACTCCGGCTCTGGCAAGCAGTATGGCGGAGCTGCCATGGAATCTCCTGCTGCATCCGGATCGATAGCGACATACACTGCAGACTTCTTCGCGGTCTGCGCCGGAGCCGTCAACTCTGCTGTCCTCCTCCTCGCATCGGCAAACGACAAGCACCCCAGGGGGCTTGCCAATAGCTCCGACCAGGTCGGCAGGAACTTCATGTACCACCAGGCCGATGCACTTCTCGCCCTGTCGCCCAAGACCAACCAGGACTCCTACACCAAGACGTGGGGGACGAACGACTTCTATCTCAAGGATAGTGATCCCGCCTATCCATTCCCGTTAGGCCAGGTGCAGCCTGTGGGAAGCTTCCACTACGAGATGATGAAGGGCGACGCACCGCCATTGACGCCGGGCTTCGTGCTGGAAGGCATGAAGCATCACGCCGTGCCATGGTGGCTGACCACGGAAGACCTCCCCGATCCAGAAAACCGCGTCACCCTGCATAACACCACGCCGCTCTCGGTTGAGAGTGCACAGCCTGGCCTCGCCGGAGCGCACCCCTCGGGCGACACGGGCCGAACGAATCAGTCGGAGCCCGTCAACGACAACGCACCGCGACGGATTCAGCTCTCCTACACGCCGAACAACGTTGAATCATTTGATCGCCTCAAGGATCGATGGGTAGATGTCCTCAAGAAGGCCGGCCACGCGACAACCCACATTCCGCTGCACGCCTACTTCAAAAAGCGCATTCCGCTGGAGGGCGTAGGCCACCAGAACGGCACCTGCCGCATGGGCAATGATCCCGCAACCAGCGTACTCGATGCCCACTGCAAGGCCCATGACCTCGATAATCTATACGTCGTGGACGCATCGTGCTTCGTGTCCGCGAGTGCCGTCAATCCTTCCCTAACGATCATCGCAAACGCAATCCGGATCGCCGACCATCTTCTCCACGAGCGGATCGGATAGGTGTCTTTCTCCCGGAGTTGACAACCGTTAGTTTTGCTTCTCTCTTTCACGATGAGAGATTCTGTAGCAAAAAAAAACGCCCGATTTGGCCGCTAAGTCCGGCTACATTGTGGCCT
>DAICZO010000539.1 GCA_027311125.1 Acidobacteriaceae bacterium | reverse complement strand
GAGCAGTTTCAGGAGATTTTTGCGCGGCTGCGGGGGGAGTTTGCGCTGGCGGCTGGGGCGGAGATTACTCTGGAGTGCGCTCCGGGGCAGTTGGGGGAAGCCACACTGGAGGAGCTGTTGCGGCAGGGAATGAACCGCATGAGCTTTGGGGTGCAGTCTTTTGTGGATCGCGAGTCGGCTGCGGTCGGGCGGCTGCATACGGAGCAGATGTGCCGGGAGGAACTGGCGCGGGTACGAGCGGCGGGGGTGGAGGCGGTGAATCTGGACTTGATCGTGGGATTGCCGCACCAGACCGAGGCGAGTTGGCGGTACTCGCTGGATGTGGCGGTGGCGAGTGGGGTTCCGCATGTGAGTGTGTACATGCTGGAGGTGGATGAGGACTCGCGGCTAGGCAAGGAGATGCTGGCGCAGGGTTCGCGGTACAGCGCCGAGGAGGTGCCGAGTGAGGACGATGCTGCGGCGTGGTACCAGGTGGGGTGCGAGGTGCTGGGAGCGGGTGGGCTGAGGCAGTATGAGATCTCGAACTTTGCGCGGGCGGGCAGCGCTTCGCAGCACAATATGAAGTACTGGCGACGACAGCCTTATGTGGGGTTTGGGCTGGATGCCCATTCGATGCTGCGGACGGCCGAGGGTGCGGTACGGTTTGCGAATACGAGTGAACTGGATGCGTATTTAGGGGAGTCTGAGGTGGGCGGGTTGAAGATGTTTGGTGCGAAGGCTGGTGGACCTGAGGTGGAGGTGATCGGTCGGGAGGCGGCGTTTGAAGAGGCGCTGTTCCTGGGGCTGCGGATGAACGAGGGAGTGGACCTTAGGGAGTTGCGGCGAGAGTTTGGGGGCGTGCTGGTGGAGGGGGCGATGGCTGCGGTACGGGAGACGAGTGCCGCGGGGTTGCTGGCGCTGGAGGCGGAGCGGCTGCGGCTGACGGATCGTGGGCGGATGGTGTCGAACGAGGTTTTCAGCCGACTGCTGGTTTCGGCAGTGGCATGATAGTTACACATTACAAGTTGAATTTAAGACAGAGGAGCAGTACTGACGATGATGGAAGTGATTGATCTGCGCAGCGATACGGTGACACGGCCTACGGCGAAGATGCGTGAGGCGATGGCTTCGGCCGAGGTTGGGGACGATGTGTACGGGGAAGACCCGACGGTAAATCGTCTGGAGGCGGCTGCGGCGGCAGTCTTTGGTCGGGAGGCGGCGATCTTTGTGCCGACGGGGACGATGGGAAACCAGATTGCGATTCGCATCCCCACACAGCATGGGCAGGAGGTGATCTGCGAGGCGCGGTCGCATGTGCTGGATTGGGAGATGGCGATGATGGCGGCGTTCTCAGGCTGCCAGGCGCGGACCGTGGCAGCGGAGCGGGGAATTCTGACGTGGGCGCATATCCATCCGGCGATTGGAGCGAAGATCTACTATCGGGCACAGACGGGGCTGATTTCGCTGGAGAACACGCACAATATGGCGGGTGGGACGGTGACTCCACTGGCGGTGCTGGAGGAGATCTGGGCAGGAGCCAGGAGTGTGGGTCTACCGGTGCATTTGGATGGGGCACGGGTGTTCAATGCGGCGACAGCGCTGGGTATGGGGGTTGCAGAGCTGACGGCGGGTTTCGATACGGTGATGCTCTGTCTGTCGAAAGGATTGGGTGCGCCGGTGGGGTCGATGCTGGTGGGTTCGAAGCAGGCGATGGAGCAGGCGCGGATCTACCGGAAGGCTCTGGGTGGCGGGATGCGGCAGGCGGGGATACTGGCGGCTGCGGGGCTGATCACACTGGAAGAGATGCCACAACGACTGGGCGAGGATCATGCCAATGCCAGGTTGCTGGCAGAGGCGGTGGCGGGCGAGTCGGCGGTGGAGATTGATCTGGAGGCGGTGCAGACAAATATTGTGATCTTCCGGCTGCGGAATGGCGGAGATGCTGCGGCGTTGTGCGCGGGTCTGCGTCAGCAGGGGGTTCTGGCCAGTGCGATTGGGCCGCATGCGGTTCGGTTTGTGACGCACTACGATGTGGATCGGGCGGCGTGCGAGCGGGCGGCCGGAATCGCGGTACAGCAGTTGCGGATGTTGGCGTAGCGCGTTGCCGGGCTGGGGTGGCGGCCCGGTAACGCTTTCTGTATTCAGGGTTTTAGGTAGGCGACCAAGGGTGAGTTGGCGTTGCGGAGTGCTGTGACGACGGCGTGGGCGTTGAGGTCGGCCCCGGCGGCGCTGGTGTGGGTGTGATCGACGGGGAAGTAGGCGGCGGTCGCCTGAGGGCCAAGAGCTTCAAAGCGGTCAGCGGCAACGGTAGCCATGTCGATGAGTGGGACGTGTTCGGAGGCGGCGATCTGAGATTCAAATTCGCGGAAGCCCATATCGCGCTCGATGTGGGGTTTGCCGTCGGGGCCGTCTTTCCATATGTTGCGGACGGTGAGGGTGAGCAGGATAGGGGTGGCACCCTTGGCGCGGGTGTCGGCGATGTATTTGCGAAGGTACCAGCCGTAGGTGTGGATGGTTTCGAGGTGTCTATCGGGGAGGGTAATGTCCTGGGTCTCTTCGCCGATGCCTTTGAGGGTTCCGCGGGCTTTGGGGGAGGAGAGGTCGGTGCCGCCGTCGTTGTGCCCCATCTGGATGAGCACATAGTCGCCGGGCTTGAGGGCGGCGAGTACTGCGTCCCAGAGGCCTTCCGTCATGTAGGTTCGGGAGCTGCGTCCGGCTCGGGCTCGGTTGGCGATGTTGATGCGATGGGTATCGAAGAGTGGGGCGAGGTGGTCGCCCCAGCCGAGGTTGGCCTGATTGCGGGCGGTGGAGTCACCGACGATAAAGAGGGTGGGAAGAGCGGGGTTGAGCGGTGCGTCCTCGGCCTTGCTGGTCTGGGTAGGGG